>JACZQS010000375.1 GCA_022545625.1 Pseudomonadota bacterium | reverse complement strand
CTGCTGGCTTTTCCGGCGCTGTTCGTCAGTGCGATCATGATGATTCTGGACGAGACCATAGGCACCAGTTTTTTCATGCCGGCCATCGTCTCGATGGGGCAACAATTGGAATATGAAGGCGGCAGCCCGGTCCTGTTCCAGCACCTGTTCTGGTTTTTCGGCCATCCCGAGGTTTATATCGTCGCGTTGCCGGCTTTCGGCATTGTCTCCGACCTGCTCTCTGTCCATGCCAGGAAAGCCATCTTCGGTTATCGAATGATGGTGTGGGCCATAATCGTTATCGGCGCGCTCAGTTTCGTCGTCTGGGCGCATCATATGTACGTGAGCGGCATGAACCCCTATTTTGGTTTCTTTTTTGCGACTACGACATTGATCATCGCAGTCCCAACGGCTATTAAGGTCTATAACTGGGTGCTGACACTATGGCGCGGCAACATCCGCCTGACCGTGCCGATGCTGTTTGCGATCGGTTTTATATTCACCTTTATCAACGGTGGTCTGACCGGATTGTTCCTCGGTAACGTAACCATTGACCTGCCGCTTTCAGACACGATGTTCGTGGTTGCCCACTTCCACATGGTGATGGCGGTATCACCGGTGTTAGTCGTATTTGGCGCCATCTACCACTGGTATCCGAAGGTTACCGGACGCATGCTCGACGACACCCTGGGTAAATTTCATTTCTGGGTCACCTTTCTCGGCACCTATGCCATCTACTATCCGATGCATTACCTGGGATTCCTGGGTGTGCCGCGCCGGTATTACTCCATAGAGGGTATAGATTTTATCCCGGAATCCGCGATGAGCCTGAACGAGGGGATATCCATTGCGGCTTTCATTGTGGGTGCTGTTCAGTTGGTATTTTTCTATAACATGTTTGTCAGTTATTACCGTGGCAGGGAAGCGGGTGGTAATCCGTGGGAAGCCACTACGCTGGAGTGGCAAACGCCCGATACGCCGCCGAAGCATGGCAATTTTGGTAAAGATCTGCCATTGGTCTACCGCTGGGCCTATGATTACAGTGTACCGGGCGCCGAACTCGATTACATCCCTCAAAATGTACCTCCCTCCCGCGCAGAGAAAGGGGAAAGTATCAGTGACAGTGGTTAGCCAGCGGCGAGTTAAACCATGCATGTAACTTTAATTTTCATGGCCGCATTGATGGGCGTGGTCGCCTGGTGGTTATTGAAGCAGTCGGTCAATACAAGGCCATGGGAGGCGCATGCCCACCATGGTTCGAATGAAGACTTCAGCGGTCGCTCGTTACGCATGCCCGATGCCAGGATCGGCCTGTTTGTTTTTCTTGCCGTGGTCACTTCATTGTTTGCGTTGTTTATCAGTGCCTACACCATGCGCATGGAACTTGGGGACTGGCGACCACTGCCTGATCCGAGCCTGTTGTGGCTCAATACAGGTTTGTTGATCTTCAGCAGTATTGCCCTGCAGTGGGCGTATATTGCGACCGGCAGGGATCAGGTTAAAACCGCACGCAATGCTTTATTGGTGGGTGGTTTTTTCGCAATCGCTTTTATGGTAGGGCAGTTGCTGGCCTGGCAACAACTGGTCGAGGCGGGCTATTATGCAAATACTAACCCGGCTAATGCCTTTTTTTACCTGATAACCGGGACACATGCGCTACACCTATTGGGTGGCCTGGTCGCCTGGGGCAGAACTACTATTAAACTGTCGAGTGGTAGTGAAATAGCCAGCATACGGACGAGTGTGGAACTGTGTGCCGTGTACTGGCACTTCCTGCTCGTCATCTGGGTGATTTTATTCGGTTTGATGTTATCAACCTAGTCGAAAACTGAAACATCAGGATTTGCCTGGTGCAGGATTGAATTGTTCAATGTTAATTTGGAATACAGGAAATATGCATGGCTAACGAAGCAGTGGTAGATGATACGGGGCGTCCAATCGCTATGGTAGAGGGCCTGGAGGGCGTCGTTGCAGACTGGTCTTCCGATCAGCGAGCCTTCAAACGGGTTGTCTGGGGCAAGGCGATGATGTGGATCTTCCTGCTCAGCGACACCTTCATTTTTACCGTTTTCCTGACCAGCTACATGACAGTCCGGATGTCCACCACCGTCCCCTGGCCCAACCCGAGTGAAGTGTTCGCATTAACGCTCTTTGGTGAGCATATACCGCTGATCCTGATCGCGATTATGACCTTCATACTCATTAGCAGCAGT
>JACZQS010000110.1 GCA_022545625.1 Pseudomonadota bacterium | reverse complement strand
CGGATGGATACGGTGCAGTCAGTATCATTCGTACGCCTGAAGAAGGCCCGAGTGCTGGCAAACTGATTGCCAGGGATGTCGTCAACAAACTTGACGACGAGGCCGTGATAAATCCTGCACAGGTCAAACGAATTAGTGGAAGCAAAAAACCCAATGAGACGATTGATTTTTCCCTCATCCGCAATGGTGAACCCGAGGTTATCAGTGTCACCCTGGCTGATGGCTGGAGCAAGATTGAAAAACCAGAAGATAAAGCCCAGGACTATACCGGTTTACTCGGTATGTCGGTAGAAAACTGGTCCAGCGACGAGGGTGAACGAGGACAATTCAAGAATCCGGTAATCACCAAAGTCTACAGTCTTGGACCCGCACACCTGGGATTCATCACTAGTTCACAGTCCACTGCCGGAATGTTCGGTCGTAGTATGGTATCACTGCAAATCAGTGTCAATACGGTAACCGGCGTGGTCATCAAGGGCGAGTACAAGTCAGTCGCCGATGTTTCAACCCTGGAAAAACTGGCTAGCGAAGCCTACAGCAAGAGGCTGCCAATACTGCTCGAAATCGAAAGCTGGCACCGGGATCCGAAGAGTTTCTATTCGCCTCTGGAATACAATACCACGGCGTTTCACAAGATTCTTCCTACGCCTAGCGAGAAACTGGTCAAGGAGACAAACTCGTTGCCGACCAGGATAGAAGGCGATGCCTATACGCTCGAAGCAAGGCACCGTTCCTGAATAATTATTACCCCTGATTAATTAGCTCCCCCTTAGGCTGTTGCCCCCACCCGTTCAAAATGAGCGTTGTCTCCAGAAAACATGAATCTGGTGAACGCTGAGAAAACAGTAGTTGGCGAATATAAATAAAAATGCTCTCGAATAAATCGGCCAGGGCAAAATATTAAATAGTTCACTCAGTGAAAAATAGAATCAAAATATCATCTGCGATAAAATGCGCGCTCTCTATTAGAAACTACAGGAAATAGACTATGCGTTTTTTTAGCGTCAAAAAATTGATCATTGCCCAGGTATCGGCCCTGCTGATGTTATTTACCCAAATCGCACCATTACAGGCCGCCCTGGTAGATAACGGCACCTTGATGAGCAATATCACCAGAGCCAGCTTGATCGAGTCTCTGGACAGGACTGAAGTTCTAAGCCTGCTAGTATCCATGGGTGTAGATAAAGATGCCGCCACAATTCGCATTCAAACCATGAATGAAAATGAACTTGCGCGTTTACAGCAGGAATTTCAACAACTCCCGGCCGGTGCCGGTGGGGTGGAAACCGTTGCGATCCTATTCCTGATATTGATTGCTACTGATTACGCCGGCATTACCGATATTTTTCCATTTGTGAATAAATCTAAAAAGTAGAAATTCACCGATTAAGTCATGGGCGAATCGGTGATTACCTGGAATTTGAATATGGATTTCGGTAACTGGCAACGACGGTTTCTGGCGTCCTGCCTGTTGCTGATAATGACAGGGTGCGCGGCGGTACCGCAAAGCCTGGAATTATCGAGGGAACCCGGCAATTTACCGCGTCGAGTAATGCTCGACGAGGTTGCCTTCTTCCCCCAGGTAAAATACCAGTGCGGTCCGGCTGCACTGGCAACGGTACTCAGCCATCGCAATGTTGACGTAGTCCCCGAGAGCCTGGTCGAAAAGGTCTATATTCCAGAACGTAAAGGCAGCCTGCAAATAGAAATGGTCGCGACTGCGCGCAGTTACGGAAAACTGACCTACCCGCTCGAAAATCAATTGAAGGCATTATTGGCCGAACTGGCGGCGGGAAACCCGGTACTGGTATTTCAGAATTTGTCGTTTTCAATATGGCCGCAGTGGCACTACGCGGTTGCGGTCGGCTATGACCTGGATAACGCCGAGTTAATTCTACGCTCCGGCACTTATCGCGAATATCGCCTGCCACTGGCAACCTTCGAGCGAACCTGGCAGCGCGCCGGGCAATGGGCTTACGTAGTCATGCCCCCCGGTGACATTCCAGTAACGGCAACTCCCGAAAACTATTTGCTTGCGGCTTACGATCTGGAACGCGCCGGGTTCAATCAATTGGCGCTTGAGTCCTACCGGGGCGCGGCGAAAAGATGGCCCGAAAACTCAACCGCGTTAATGGCGCTGGGTAACAGTGAATATTCGATGGGTTATATGGCCCAGGCACAATCGGTGTTTACCCGCGTAATACAACGGCATCCCGAAGATGGTTCGGCCTGGAATAATCTGGCCTACGCGCTGGCGGGCGGTGGTTGTCACCAGGCGGCTGTATCAGCGGTGCAGTGTGCAAGTCAGTTGGCGCCTACTGACAACAATATCAAGCAGAGCCTGAGCGAAATATCGGCGATGGATAATAGCCGTGGAGCGTCTTGCCAGGTTTTAAGCTGCCCGATCGAACCCACAAGCCAGTAGATCATTGCTCAACATCTGATCATCCATTCCAACGGCCTGGCTAATTAAAAGTCGAGCCCCAAATAGACAAACTTAAACTCAATAATGCGGTGGATTAACCCGCAAACTGAACTAACATTACTGATTAGACAATTTCAAAATGGGAAAATAACAATGAATTATCTGAAGAAACTGGGCCTGGTTACTGCCCTGTGGTTAATGATGCTACCGGCGCATGCCGCAATGGTGGGCACGGCAGAGCTATTAACCACAACACCCGACCGGACCCAACTGATTAACGCATTGCAGAATCAGCGGGTCCAGCAACAACTCATCGAACTGGGAGTTGACCCAGTCGCAGCAATAGACCGGGTGAACCAGATGACCGAGGTAGAAATCTCCAGGATGCAGGGGAAAATTGACCAGCTACCCGCAGGAGCAGGACTTAGCACGGTGGAGTTACTGCTGATTATTCTTCTTATAGTTCTGCTGATTTAAAAAGTCTGATAATTCCGGGGAGGCCTGTAACAGGCCTCGCATTGATTCGACTATCGCCGATTATCCTCCAGGATCATATCGGCCGCTTTTTCACCAATCATGATTGTCGGTGCGTTGGTATTTCCCGATACGATTTCAGGCATAATCGACGCATCAGCTATTCTCAGTTTTTCCAGGCCATGTACTCGCAGGCGCGCATCGACGACTGCGAAATCATCCAGGCCCATCTTGCAGCTGCAAGTCGGGTGATAAATAGTCTGGCTGTATTGGCGTGCCGCTTCGAGCAATTCTTCGTCACTTTGATATTGGTGTCCCGGTATATATTCTTCGATGATGTGTTTTTTCAGCGAAGGCGCTTTGGCAATTCTTCGCGCCAGCTTGATACCATCTATCGCCACCTGGCAATCACGATCATCAGATAAATAATTCGGCATTATTGCCGGGTACTCCATGGGATCGGCGGATTTGATGCGTATTTCCCCGCGACTAAAAGGTCGCAACTGGCAAACTGAAGCGGTAAATGCTGAAAACGGATGCACCCCTTCGCCCGGCTTATCGGCGCTCAGGGGTTGCATATGAAACTGAATATCGGGTCGAACCGCCGATGCACTGGAACGCGTAAATATAGTCACCTGGCTGGCCGCCAGGGTCAGTGGCCCGGTCCTGGTAAATAAATACTGAAGCCCCACTTTTAGTTTCTTCAGTGGGTTATTTAACTCGTCGTTTAGCGTCCGTTCACTGGTTTTGAATACCAGCCTGATCTGCAAATGATCCTGCAGGTTCTTGCCGACACCCGGCAACGAATGCCGGGTCTGCACCCCGACAGATTCCAGCAGCCCGGGGTCGCCAATACCCGAACATTGCAGGATCTGTGGTGTGTTAATTGCGCCCGCACTGAGAATCACCTCGGCGGCAGCATTCACCGAGTGGATATCACCACCCCTGCGGTACTCGAGACCGGTCACCCGATGACCATCCAGCAACAGTCGCGTCACCTGCGCATTGGTCAGTATTTTTAAATTATGCCGATGCTTGACCGGCCTTAAAAAGCCTCTGGCGGTACTCCAGCGAAAACCTTTAGACGCGGTTTGCTGAAAATAGCCGACCCCTTCCTGCAAAGCGCCATTGTAATCCTGGTTGAATGGAATACCGATTTCATTCGCGGCCTGGATAAAATGATCGGCTATCGGTCGCCTAAGCCTTAAATCTGACACCTTTTGCGGGCCGCCGACGCCATGAAATTCATTCTCACCGCGTTCATTGTCTTCAGACTTTTTAAAATAGGCTAAAACCTCGTCGAAACTCCAACCTTCATTTCCCAGTGCCACCCATCGATCATAGTCTTCGGGCTGACCGCGCACATATAACAGGCCATTCAGCGAACTCGAACCACCCAGCACTTTGCCACGGGGCCATTGCAGACTGCGACCGCCGATACCCGGATCGGGTTCAGTCATATAACACCAGTCCAGGTTGGGATCGTGCATGGTTTTAAAATAGCCTAGCGGAATATGAAGCCAGGGATTCCAGTCTCTCGACCCGGCCTCAATTAATAACACTCGATTCGAGGGATTGGCTGATAGCCGATTCGCCAGCACGCACCCGGCCGAACCCGCACCCACTATGATGTAGTCACAATCGATCACAAGTTGAATTTAAGAATTATTCCAGAGGCCTCTGGATCTATAATACCTCGACAGGCGGTTAAGAGGTAGGTGAAGAATTGATGGCAGCCAGATTAATATGCCTGAACCATGCCTTCCTGGCGCGCTAGCAGAATTCGAGGTAACTCAACAGCCCTGGTAGCTTCTCGCCACACATTCTCGAGCCAGGTCCTGTGCTAACGAGATATCGGCGAGCGACATGTTTTTCTCAAAAGATTCGCGACTGGCCGCCTCCAACTCGGGTAATTTGGAAGCATAAACATTAAACCACATCAGGGCACGAATTCGGTCCTGGCTAACACCCTGACCTTGCAGGTACATCTCACCCAGGCTGTTCTGGGCGATGGCATTTCCCTGTTCAGCGGCTAACCTGTACCACCTGAAGGCTGTATTGAAGTCCTGAGTTACGCCATCCCCATATTGGTACATCGAAGCCAGGGCCCACTGGGCATCGGCAAACCCCTGATCGGCCAGGGGCCTCCACTCCTTGAGTGCGGTTTCAAAATCTCCATTCTTGTAAGCAGTCACACCCATCGCAAAGTCTGCTACTGCCGGAGTAGCTAACAGCAATAAAATTGTAATAGGGAGTAGGAAAAATCGCTTCATCTAATCATCTTGCCTAATGGTTGACTAAATCGGACCTGGAGATAGAGGGAGGTTGGAAAACTGCACCAGGTAAACCGGTAAAACCCCTTAATCTTTTGAAGTCAATAGTCAGCCTGCGGGCATGTCCTGTAAGTGTTTTAATTATAGTTGATAATTGGATATTCGTACCCCGTATATAAATATATTCGACACCGATAGTCTCCCTGCCCCGAACATGGTAATAATGAAGTTGCGATTAAACTATTGATTAAATGGGTTAAGATAGTTATGGTGCATATATATATAAAGTATGGGAACGCGATCTGAGGAGGCCGCAGAATCCTGTCGAGAAATTTACCAGACAATATCATCCCGTTCTAATTCATTTGCCGAGATACTCATATTATGCCGAGTGACGAGCCCCTTGTTCGCTTCGTAAACATCCAGAAAAGCTACGATGGTGAGACGCTGGTGGTTAAAGACCTGAATCTGGACGTGGCCAAGGGTGAATTTCTCACCATGTTGGGGCCTTCGGGGTCGGGAAAAACAACTTGCCTGATGATGCTTGCGGGTTTCGAACCCGCTACCCACGGCGAAATTTTTCTCAACGATAATCCGATCAACCGGGTACCCCCGCACAAGCGCGGCATTGGCATGGTATTTCAAAACTACGCGCTTTTCCCGCATATGACAGTTTCCGAAAATCTCGCTTTTCCGCTGGAAGTGCGCAACATAGACAAATCCGAACGCGAAACCCGCGTCAAACGGGCACTCGACATGGTACAGCTGGGCGCCTTTGGCGATCGTCGCCCCGCGCAGTTGTCCGGTGGACAGCAGCAACGTGTCGCGGTCGCGCGTTCACTGGTATTCGACCCGGACCTGGTATTAATGGATGAGCCATTGGGTGCACTGGATAAAAACCTGCGCGAGCAAATGCAATACGAAATCAAGCATATCCATGAAAACCTGGGACTTACCGTGGTTTATGTTACCCACGACCAGAGCGAAGCCTTGACCATGTCGAACCGAATCGCGGTATTCGACGATGGTATCATCCAGCAATGCGCGCCACCCGAAGTATTATACGAAGAACCGGAAAATGCTTTTTGCGCTAATTTTATCGGCGAAAATAACCGCTTTCTGGGCAAGGTTACCGAAGACAATGGCGATACCGTCAAGGTCGAAATCGACAACAACGCGGGTACCATGGTTGCGAAGAAAGTCAACGTCGAAGGCGTCGGCGTACGCAGTACCCTGTCGCTGCGACCCGAGCGCGTTACAGTTAACCCGGAACCGGGCCAATTACCCAATATTTTCTCCGGCGTTGCCGAAGAACTGATTTACCTCGGGGATCACATCCGCACCCGGTTTACCGTATGTGGCCACGACGATTTTATTGTAAAAATTCCGAATTCAGCCGATCACGCACATCTCAAACAAGGTGAAACAGTTAATATCGGCTGGACAGCGGAAGACTGTCGAGCTCTGGATCCATCAGACTAGTATAAAAGTGGACCGTTCGCTCGATTAATTTTCGTTTATTGATAACTAGATAGACAACAGAGGAGCATATATTAATGAATAAGATTTTTAAACAAGCCCTGCTGGCGGTAGCAACAACCACTTTTGTGGTCGCTGCCCAGGCAGAAATCACGATGGTTATCGTGTCCTGGGGCGGTGCCTACACGGCCAGCCAGCAGCGCGCCTACCACGATCCTTACATGGCCCTGAATCCGGACATTAAAATTGTCAATGATGATTCTTCGTCGGAGGGTGCTTCAAAACTGCGCGCAATGGCGGAAGCCGGCAATGTCACCTGGGATTTACTCGACGCGGAAGCACCTGCTGCAATTACGCTGTGCGACGAGGGACTGGTTGAAGAAATCAACTTCGATACCGCACTGGATCCAGCGCCCGATGGAACCCTGGCCAGTGTAGATTTTGGCGAGTCGATCGTATCCCCCTGCTTTATCCCGCAAATCGCCTATTCAACCGTATTTGGTTACCGTAGCGATGCCTTCGATGTCGCACCTACCAAGATGTCGGATGTCTTCGACCTGAAGAAATTTCCAGGTAAGCGCGCGCTGGAAAAGCGTCCCGATCCGAACTTGGAATGGGCCTTGATTGCCGACGGTGTCGCTGTAAAAGATGTCTATAAGGTGCTGGATACCGAGGCAGGCGTGAAGCGAGCATTTGCAAAACTTGATACTATCAAGGACCAGGTGATCTGGTGGACCAAGGGTTCTCAGCCGATGCAATTGCTCGCCGATGGAGAAGTTGTTTTTGGCACCGGTTACAACGGCCGACTATTCCAGGCAATCGTTGTCGACAAGCAGCCAATTAAGATGCTCTGGGACGGACAGGCAATTCAGTTGGATGGCTGGGTGGTGCCGAAGGGCGCTCCCAATAAGGCCGAAATTATGAAATATCTGCGCTT
>JACZQS010000109.1 GCA_022545625.1 Pseudomonadota bacterium | reverse complement strand
GACCAGATAGTACAGGCGACGCACCAATTTTAACCCTCCTTATTCGATACGCACGACCACGCAGCCGCGAAATCCGCCCTGTTCTATCAATTCGTGCGACCGCGCAATATCTTCGAAGTCCAGCACATGCGCGATGCGATGCTGAAATTCATCATTTGCAAGCTTAGCGTTGATATCGGTAATCGCGGCCTGTTTGGCAACCTCGGGCATCGCATAGACAATCACCAGGTGCAGGCTCAAATTAAGGTACATCATTTGCAGAAATGGCAGTTTTGGCTCCTTTACCCGGGTCGATGAATAGGTGGCAATCGTCCCGCCTGTGCCAATCAATTTAAGCACTTCGGACAAATTGGCACCGAACTCGACGTCGATCACCCGATCAACTTTTTCGCCACGGGTAAATGACATAACGGCCTCAGCCCAGTTCTCCTGCCGATGATTGACAACCAGATCGGCGCCTATCGATTCGCAGGCACTCTTATCAGTGTCATTGCTGGCCGTGGCAATGACTCTCGCACCGGCCTGCCTGGCCCATTGAATCGCATAATAGCCGACACGCCCGGCACCCCCGGTGATCAACACTGTCATCCCCTCGACCGGCCCATCCGAAAATACGCAACGATGCGAGGTCATCATCGGGATACCCAGGCATGCACCTACCTCGAATGAGGTATTTTCTGGCAAGAGCGCCGCTCGCGAGGCATCGATAGCCAGATATTGCGCCGCACTGCCGAATCTACGCGCGAATTGCGCCTGGTATACCCAGACTCGTTCCCCGATCCGTTGCGACGAGACACCCTCACCGACTGACTCGATCACACCAGCGCCGTCACTATGTGGAACCACCGATCCTCCATCGAGCAAATCGGGAAAAGCGCCAGCCCGTTTCTTCACATCAGAAGGATTTACACCGGTGGTTTTCATTCGTATCAAGACCTCACCGGCTGCGGCCCGCGGCTTTGCTATTTCGCCCAGGGTCAAAACATCGTTAGCGGGTCCAAATTTGTCGAACCAGGCTGCCTGCATAACATCGGACTTACTCATAATCATGGATATTTCTGGAGTTGGTATCGTTATAATATCGCCACTTAGGTGCTCCAGGCCACGCAAATATTTATGAACGACGATCTAAAGCATTTACAACCCTATCCTTTCGAAAAGTTAGATGAACTCAAACAGGGATTAACGCCACCCCGGAATCTCAATCATATCGCGCTCTCTATCGGTGAGCCCCAGCATCCGTCGCCCCATTTCGTGATCGAAAATTTGATTGCACACTTGCACCAACTGTCGAAATATCCGAGCACTAAAGGCTCTACGGAGCTTCGCGAGGCAATAGCCAGCTGGCTTTGCGGCAGATTTGCGCTAGACCCGTCCAGTATTGATCCCGAACAGAATATCCTGCCAGTGAATGGTACACGCGAGGGCCTTTTTGCGATCGCGCAGTGTATCGTCGATCGTAGCGCGTCTAATCCGCTGGTGATGATGCCGAATCCGTTTTACCAGATTTACCAGGGTGCTGCGATTCTGGCCGGGGCGAAACCGCTGTTGATAAATTGCATCGAAGCGAATCAATATCTCCCCGATCTGGATGCGATCACTGACGAACAGTGGTCGCAGTGCCAACTGATATATATCTGTACCCCGGGTAACCCGACCGGTGCGGTGATGTCCGATGGCTATTTACAAAACCTGATCGCGCTGGCACAAAAGCACGATTTTGTGATCGCCAGTGACGAGTGTTATTCCGAGATTTACCTCGATGAAAACCAGCCGCCACCGGGATTGTTAGGGGCCGCAATGGCAATGGGTTTGAGCGACTTTCGTAACTGCCTGGTATTTCACAGCCTGTCGAAGCGTTCTAATCTTCCCGGTCTTCGCTCTGGTTTTGTCGCCGGGGATGCTAAATTACTGCAGAAATTTCTCTTGTATCGCACTTACCACGGCTGCTCGATGCCACCGGCAACACAATCTGCGAGCATTGCGGCCTGGAGCGACGAGGCGCACGTGATCGATAATCGTGCCCGTTATCGTGAAAAATTTGATCAGGTCTTATCGATTCTTTCTGATACACTTGCGCCGCGAAAACCGCAGGGTGGTTTTTACCTGTGGCCGACAACGCCGATAGCAGATACCAAATTTGCGCAGCGATTGTTCGCCGAGCAAAATATAACGGTGTTACCTGGCAGCTACCTGTCGCGTAACACACCCGAAGGTAATCCCGGTGAAAACAGGTTCCGCATGGCCCTGGTAGCACCACTGGGCGAATGCCGCGAGGCGGCACTAAGAATTAACACACTGTTAACTAGTCTCTAGGAGAAACTTATGTCAGAGCTTCGGCAAATTATCGAGGCAGCATTCGAAAAACGTGCTGATATCACCCCGGCTAACGTCGAGCCGTCGGTCAAAAAAGCGGTTGACGAGGCGATCGAACTGCTCGATTGCGGTGAAGCCCGGGTAGCCGAACCCGTTGACAAGGGCTGGCAGGTGAACGAATGGTTGAAAAAGGCGGTATTACTATCGTTTCGTATCCGCGACAACGCGATCATGGCGGGCGGGTCGACCCAATATTATGACAAGGTCGATTCAAAATTTGCCACTAGCAGCGCCGAGGATATGGCTGGCTCCGGTGTACGCGTGGTGCCACCAGCGATGGCTCGCAAAGGCGCTTTCATCGCGCCAGGCGTGGTATTGATGCCGTCTTATGTCAATATCGGCGCCTACGTCGATAGCGGTACCATGGTTGACACCTGGGCGACAGTCGGGTCCTGCGCACAAATTGGCAAAAATGTTCACCTTTCCGGCGGTGTGGGTATCGGCGGGGTGCTTGAACCCCTGCAGGCGAGTCCGACTATTATCGAAGACAATTGCTTTATCGGTGCGCGTTCCGAAGTGGTCGAAGGTGTCATCGTCGAGAAAAACTCGGTGATATCGATGGGTGTCTACATTGGTCAAAGTACCAAGATCTACAACCGCGAAACCGACGAGATTAGCTACGGTCGCATTCCTGCCGGGTCGGTAGTGGTTTCCGGCAATCTACCTTCGGGCCATGGCAAGTACAGCCTGTATTGTGCGGTTATCGTCAAGCAGGTGGATGAAAAAACCCGCGCCAAGGTGGGAATTAACGAACTATTACGTAATATTTAGAAAGCACGGCACAGTAGAATATTCATAATATGGAATCCGAAACACTCCAGCTACTCACCGAGTTAATTGCCAAACCATCGGTGACCCCGGACGACAGGGGTTGCCAGCTACTATTAATCGACCGATTGAGCGCTATCGGCTTCGAATGCGAAACGCTTATTTTCGAAGATGTCACCAATTTATGGGCAAGGCGCGGCAATTCAGCGCCGCTACTGGCGTTCATCGGCCATACCGATGTGGTACCGACCGGACCCCTGGATCAATGGCATAGCGATCCGTTCAAGCCCGAGATTCGCGATGGTTTGCTCTATGGGCGCGGGGCGGCTGATATGAAATCGGGTATCGCTGCGATGGTCACTGCCTGTGAACGCTTCGTTAAAGATCGCCCGGATCATCACGGATCAATCGCTTTGTTAATCACCAGCGACGAGGAGGGTCCCGCGTTAAACGGTACGCTCAGGGTTATCGAAACGCTCGAAGCGCGGGGCGAGAAAATTGACTGGGCACTGGTCGGTGAACCCTCGAGTAGCAACCAGCTTGGTGATGTGGTCAAAAATGGCCGACGCGGCTCGATCGGTGCGATCCTGACCGTGCATGGTGTGCAGGGTCATGTTGCCTACCCGCATCTGGCTGATAACCCCGTACACCGGGTAATGCCTGCCCTGACCGAGCTTTGCGAACGGGAGTGGGACCAGGGAAATGAGTCTTTTCCGGCCACCAGTTTCCAGATATCCAATATTAACGCGGGCACCGGGGTGGATAATGTGATACCGGGGCAGGTTGAGGTTAATTTTAACCTGCGCTATTCCACCGAACTCGATCACCAGCAAATAATCGATACCACCGAAACGATATTGAAACAACACGGTCTTGATTACAACATTGACTGGCGGCATTCCGGTTATCCATTCCTCACCGCCGAAGGTGAGCTGGTAGAAGCCGCAAAACAGTCGATTAAGGCGATCACCGGCCTTGATACCGAACTTTCTACCGCCGGTGGCACCTCGGATGGCCGTTTCGTCGCACCCACCGGTGCACAGGTGCTGGAACTGGGCCCGGTGAACGCCTCGATCCATAAAATTAACGAACACGTCAGGGTTTCCGACCTCGATCGCCTGTCGGAAATTTACCAGGGAATCCTCGCAAAACTGCTTGGCTGATGTCGTCAACGCCGATCATCGGGCGGTATGCCCCCACGCCCTCAGGGCCGCTGCATTTCGGCTCACTGGTCTCAGCGCTGGCGAGTTACTGTCAGGCTAAATCACAACAGGGACTGTGGCTAATGCGCATCGAGGACGTCGATACTCCGCGTGTCGTCGATGGCTCTACTGGCCAAATTCTCAACCAGCTCGAAGCACTTGGATTCGAATGGGATGGGGAAATCATTTACCAGAGCGATCAGTTCGAGCGCTATGAAGCAACGCTCCGGCAGCTACTTGAACAGGGTAATGCCTATTATTGCCAATGCAGTCGACGAATCTTGAGACAGGCGAAAGCCAGATCAGGACCCCTTGGACTTATCTATCCAGGCACCTGCCGCAGCAAACAGCTGGATAGTTTTAATCATTCCATTCGGATCAATACCGAATCATCGGGAATTACGCATTACCAAGACCTGTTATTTGGCCAGGTGAAGATCAATATTCCCGAACAGATCGGAGATTTCGTCATTCACCGTGCCGATAATATCTATGCTTATCACCTGGCAGTGGTCATGGATGACGAACTCCAGGGTATCAATCAGGTCGTGCGTGGTGCCGATCTGTTAGAGGCAACCTGTGTGCATCTTTATCTGCAACAACTGCTGGGGTTTAAGCCACCCGAATATCTGCATATACCACTGGTGCGAAACGCTAACGGCGACAAGCTGAGTAAGCAAACCGGGGCGACCGCGCTGGATACCAGTCAGGCCACCTCACTGCTAATAGAAGCGATGCATTTTTTGGGTCAATCCGTTGAACAGGGGCTCGACCAGGGGACTGCCAGCGAAATTGTCGCACAGGCTGTGCGATCCTGGGATTACCGGCGCATACCGGTGCCGAAAGGTGATCTATACTGATAGCCAGTCATTGGTGTAATGCCTGTCGGATATTACACTTCACCCTGAATAAATTTTGATCTTTTAATATGTTTATTGGGAAAACTCTATTTCCGCTATATTTACTGCTGCTATTTTTTAGCCTCCCGGTTTATGCCGGGACTTCGGTATGGACAGTCGAAAAAGACGGTAACAGGCTTTTCATCGGCGGCACCGTACACCTGCTAACCGCGTCGGATTACCCCTTACCCCCGGCCTTTGAAAAAGCCTACAACGGGTCGGTAAAAGTGGTTCTCGAAACCGACATGCAAAAACTTCAAAGTCCGGAGTTTCAGGCCATTATGATGCGGGAGCTAAGCTATTCAGACGGGCGTAACCTGGAGCAGGTAGTGAATCAGGATACTTATGCGGCACTGGAGCAGTTCTTTAGCAAGCGCGGAATTCCAATGGCAGGCATCATCGGTTTCAAACCCGGCATGGTGTCGATCATGATGACCATGGTGGAACTGCAACGACTCGGACTCGCGGGAATTGGTGTCGACGCCTACTACAGCACGAAATCGATCAATGACCAGAAAAAACTCGGTCAACTGGAAACGGTGGAAACCCAGATTGCCTTTATCGCCAGCATGGGTGCCGGGCAGGTCGATGAAATGCTAATCTATACCCTGGCTGACATCGAAAGGCTACCAGAGCTGATGAATTCAATGAAACATGCCTGGCGACGAGGTAATTTGGCCCAGCTCAAGGCAGTCGGTATCACGCCATTTAAGAATGAGTTTCCAGATATTTATCAGGCACTGATAGTGGACAGGAATAACGCCTGGTTGCCAAAAATTGAAGCCATGGTAGAAACCAGCGAGGTCGAATTTGTCCTGGTTGGCGCCTTGCATCTTGCTGGGGACAATGGATTGCTGGCGCAACTGGTCGCTCGAGGTTATCGAGTTCGTCAGTTGCAGGCGGATTAAGATGCTGAGCATATCCCAACAGGTGGAAATACCCGACTCGGAAATTGATATTCAGGCTATCCGCGCGCAGGGCGCAGGTGGGCAGAATGTCAACAAGGTGTCCAGTGCGATTCATCTGCGATTTGATATCAGGGCATCTTCATTACCCGATTTCTATAAACAGGAATTGCTCAAACTCAGGGATCAACGAATATCCAACGATGGCACTATTGTCATCAAGGCACAGCGCTATCGCAGCCAGGAAAAAAATCGCACAGAAGCATTGAGTCGATTGCAGGCGCTGGTAAAAAGTGTTGCGCCGCCGCGTAAAAAACGCAAGCCAACAAAACCGACCATCGGCTCGATAAAAAGACGTGTTGATAGCAAGACCAGGCGTGGACAGCTTAAAGGCTTGCGCGGCAGAGTCGATATCGAAAGATGAAAATCAGGGCTTTCGATATAGAGGATCAGGCAGCAGTCATCGAGCTCTGGCAGGCATGTGCGTTGGTGGTCCCCTGGAACGATCCGGTAAAGGATATCGCACGCAAACTGAAGGTTGACGCCGATTTATTCCTGGTCGGTGAATCGCGCGGTGAAATTGTTGCTACCGTGATGGGTGGTTACGAAGGGCACAGGGGCTGGATCAACTATCTCGCGGTATCACCGCAACACCAGCGAAAGGGTTACGGTAGAGAAATCATGGAATTCGTCGAGCAACGCATCCAGCTTAAGGGTTGCCCTAAAATCAATCTGCAGATACGTGGCACGAATACACAGGCAACTGCGTTTTACCAGGCGATTGGCTATGACATTGAAAATGTAATCGGGCTCGGTAAAAGGCTCGAACCCGATATTTAAGAAATCTCAAATAGGATCAGGTGCATCGTGTGGTCATTTGCCTGGTTCCCGCAACGACCCCCGATACTTCCAAACCATCCCGTCATATAAAGGACTTGCCTCGAATGAGGTAAGCTGGCACGGGGAGGAGAAACCAAGCCGTCAAAGGCCAAGAGCCTCTCGGAATGCCATGTTCCCTCCCCATGTCAGCGGTTCCAGGAGCCTCTTTTAACAGGTCTCGTTAAATCGTCTTTAACGGATATGAAAAGGCCAGGAACCGTGCCCTTCAGCACAAACTTGAGGATAAATAACAATGATGAAGAATGCACCTGGTTTTGATATATTTTGCGCTTGTATCGGACTTGGAATCGATGTTTCGAAAGCGTCTCTGGAACTGGTCGGGATTGAAAATGAGAGGGTGTGGCGACGCGAACTCGGCAACAACGAATCCGAGATTGACGCACTGGCCCAGTGTCTCAAGACGGGTAGATATCAGGGTAAAATTGTTTGTGAGTCGACCGGCCATTATCATTTGTTACTCGGATTGGTGTTTGCCCGCTATGATCTGGCCAGGATGGGCCGTCAAGTCGACCGAGACGCGTTGGCCGGCAGGCCCGCCAACATGTGGCGGTACTTCGAGATGATGCCC
>JACZQS010000108.1 GCA_022545625.1 Pseudomonadota bacterium | reverse complement strand
GGGTCCATGAAGACGAATCGGAAACGGACTTAATCTCTAGAAACGAACCATACCTCATTATTTTTGAGAATTTCGGGTTTGAAAAATTAATATGTGAACCATATGCCCTAAATCCCGCTCCAACTAAAGTTTTGGAAAAAACTGGATTGAATTTGTCCGAGCATATGATACTACACCAGGATCAAAACCTGCTGGTGATTAATAAGCCGGCAGATCTGGTGGTGCATCCTGCTGCCGGCCACGATAGCGGCACATTGGTTAACGGCTTATTGCATATCGATCCTGAGCTGGAACAATTGCCGCGTGCAGGTATAGTACATCGCCTCGACAAGGACACCACTGGCGTGATGGTGGTGGCGCGAAATCTAAAGGCCCACGCAAGTTTGGTCGACCAGCTACAACGTCACGAGGTAAAACGTGAATATATTGCTATTACTCGGGGGGTCGTAACCGGCGGGCGAACTATCGAAACCGGAATTTCGCGGCACCCGCAGAATCGAAAAAAAATGTCGGTACAAAAGCATGGAAAAACAGCGATTACTCACTTCCAGGTGGCGCGAAAATTCCCTCACCACAGCCTGATAGATGTGCAGTTAGAAACTGGTCGAACGCATCAAATTCGGGTGCATATGGCGCATATAAATTATCCATTGCTTGGTGACCCCGTGTATGGTGGTCGCCCAGGTTTACCACCGGGTATTGGTTCTGCACTGGCGGACCTGTTAAGGGGTTTCAAACGCCAGGCACTGCATGCCAGGCGCCTGAGTTTTAAGCGGCCGGGTTCGCACGAAATTTGTAGTTTTGAAGCTCCGATCCCGCAAGATTTTCAGACCCTGCTGGATGCTCTGAGTGAATCCGTGAATGAAGTCTGAACCGTCAATAAAATTTATCCAGGCGAAATGGAACGCCCCATCACAGGTTAAAGCCCTGTGTACCACCCGTAAGGGTGGGTTCAGTCAGCACCCCTATGATTCGCTTAATCTGGCGGCGCACGTTGGTGATGATGATCAATCCGTGTCGCGCAATCGAAAGGTACTTTGCGACTCCCTGCAGCTACCTGCCGAACCCTGTTGGCTGGAGCAAACGCATGGCACCAGGGTTGTAAATCTTGAGTCCGAGTCGAATCGACTTGCTGATGCCGCAATTGCCCGGGAACCAGGCACTGTTGCGGTGGTGATGACAGCGGACTGCCTGCCCATTTTACTGTGTAACCGGTCGGGTACCGAAGTCGCCACCATTCATGCTGGTTGGCGTGGAATGGTAGATGGAGTCATCGAGGCCACAGTGAATGATATGAATTCACCTCCCGATCAATTGCTAGCCTGGATCGGCCCGGGAATCAGTCAACAATGTTTTGAGGTTGGTAACGAGGTGCGGGAATTATTTGTCGCCAGAAACACTGGCGACGAAAGCCATTTCGTCGCCAGTCGCTCCGAACATTGGCTATGTGATTTATATGGTTTAGCCACCGACACAATGTCCCGGCTCGAAGTCGCGGAGATAAATCGCTCCGAATACTGCAGCTTCAGCGATGATTCTGACTATTTCTCTTACCGTCGAAATGCCGTGACTGGGCGCATGGCCAGTATGATATGGATTGACAGCAGCGCTTGAAAAACCCCGCTAAAAACCCATCTATTAGGTAATCACTGAAAACCTGTGACTCCCACAGGGCTTGTTCAGAAATTCTTTGGATTTATAGATATTAAAGGTTTTTTAGCATGAGAATGGATCGATTAACCAGCAGGTTCCAGGAAGCACTCGGCGATGCGCAGTCGCTGGCAGTTGGGCGCGACCATCAGTTTATCGAACCGGTACACCTGATGTTGGCATTGTTAGACCAACAGGGCGGCTCGATCAGGCCCTTGTTTGCCCAGGCCGGGGTCAATATCAGCTTATTGCGATCGCAGTTGAGCCAACTGCTGGATAAGCAGTCCAGCGTTGAAGGTAGCGATGGTGAATTGCATTTGTCAAACGCGCTCGTCAAATTGCTGAATGTAACCGATAAACTAGCTCAGGATCGTAAGGACCAGTTTATTTCGTCAGAATTATTTGTGCTCGCGGCGATGCGCGAAAAAGGACCGCTCGCCGATGTACTGATGTCCTCAGGTGCAAACAAGAAATCGATAGAAGCCGCGGTGGAAACCATACGCGGTGGTCAGAGCGTCGATAGTGCCACTGCAGAAGATCACCGCATGGCACTGGAAAAATATACCATCGACCTTACCGAGCGGGCTGAGCAGGGTAAGCTCGACCCGGTGATAGGCCGCGACGAGGAAATACGCCGTACGATACAGGTTCTACAACGCCGCACGAAAAATAATCCGGTTTTGATCGGTGAACCCGGTGTCGGAAAAACCGCGATCGCCGAAGGCCTGGCACAACGAATTATCAATCACGAAGTACCCGAAGGACTGAAAAATAAACGCCTTTTGTCACTGGATATGGGTTCGCTGATCGCGGGGACAAAATTTCGCGGTGAATTTGAAGAACGGCTGAAGGCCGTATTGCATGATTTGTCGAAACAGGAAGGACAGATCATTTTATTCATCGATGAATTGCATACCGTGGTTGGCGCTGGCAAGGCCGAAGGCGCGATGGATGCCAGCAATATGTTGAAGCCTGCATTGGCGAGAGGTGAACTTCACTGCATAGGTGCTACGACACTCGACGAGTATCGTCAGTATATCGAAAAGGATGCCGCCCTCGAACGGCGGTTTCAGAGAGTGATGGTGCAGGAACCCTCGGTCGAAGATACGATAGCAATCCTGCGTGGATTGAAACAGCGTTACGAGGTTCATCACGGTGTCGATATTACCGATCCGGCTATCGTTGCCGCGGCAACCCTGTCATATCGCTACATTACCGATCGACAATTACCGGACAAGGCAATCGATTTAATCGACGAGTCGGCAAGCCGTATACGAATGCAGATTGATTCCAAGCCGGAACCCATGGATAGACTCGAACGCCGCCTGATTCAGCTCAAAATTGAACACGAAGCGCTGAAGAAAGAAAGCGACGCCGCGAGTAAAAAACGTCGGGAAACGCTGGAATCGGAAATCAGCCGGCTCGAACGTGAATTTTCCGATCTCGAGGAAGTCTGGAAATCGGAAAAAGCGGCTTTACAGGGTTCGAAGCATATCAAAGAAGCACTGGAGCGCGCACATCTCGATCTTGAAACTGCACAAAGAGCGGGTGATCTGGCACGTATGTCAGAGCTCCAGTACGGTCGAATACCAGAACTGGTGAAACAGCTCGACCTGGCGACCAATGTCAAAATGGAGGATATGAAACTACTCGTCAACAAGGTCGGTGAGGAAGAAATAGCATCGGTGGTATCGCTCTGGACCGGTATTCCGGTATCCAAGATGCTCGAATCCGAACGAGAAAAATTACTTAACATGGAAGACGAGATCGGTAAACGTGTGGTCGGACAATCTGAAGCGGTAAAGGCCGTTTCGGACGCTATCCGGCGTTCACGTGCTGGGTTGTCTGACCCCGATCGCCCCAATGGATCGTTTTTGTTCCTGGGCCCTACAGGTGTCGGAAAAACCGAACTGACCAAAGCCTTGACCGAGTTTCTGTTCGATACTGAAGACGCGATAGTTCGAATCGACATGTCTGAATTTATGGAGAAACACAGTGTTGCTCGACTGATTGGTGCGCCACCCGGCTACGTTGGTTATGAACAGGGTGGTTATTTGACTGAAGCGATCCGGCGTCGACCCTACTCGGTCATATTGCTGGACGAAATTGAAAAGGCACATCCGGATGTATTTAATATCCTGTTACAGGTACTCGACGATGGTAGGCTCACCGATGGACAGGGGCGTACAGTCGATTTTCGTAATACCGTGATAGTGATGACCTCTAATCTCGGATCGACCGAAATCCAGGCGTTGGCTGGCGACAGTCGATACGAGGAAATAAAATCGGCCGTGATGTTGCAGGTGGCGCAACATTTCAGGCCAGAGTTTATCAATCGAATTGATGAAACCGTGGTATTTCACCCGCTCACCACGGCACAGATTCGGGTTATCGCCCAGATACAGTTACAGCGCTTGAAGGCACGTTTGAAGGAAAAAGACCTGTCGATGGAAATCAGCGAGTCGGCATTGGATGAATTGAGCAAAATCGGATTCGATCCGGTTTATGGCGCGCGGCCATTAAAGCGGGAAATACAACAGGCGGTCGAAAATCCGATTGCGCTGGCAATATTGTCTGGAAAATTCAGCCCCGGAGATTTGATAAAAATAGACCTGAACTCGTCCGCTGAGTTTACATTTGACCATTAAATTAACCTCGGATAATCAGCAAATATGACTGCTAATCAATTATTTAGCAGCCGATGTTGCGGTAAAATCAAGAATCTCGGCGCGAATACCGAATTAATCCGGCCGAGCTGATCAATTTTCCTGTTTTATGGCTATAATCTTCCTAAGATAAGTGTAATTACAGGTGGCGACCGAAATCTCGGGAGCTTTACCCATCACGAAATTAAAGGGTAGAAATTATTCGATATGGCCGTGTTAGGTTCTATATTATTTAACCGAACTCTGAAGCAGTTTCTCGAATGTCAGGATCTCACGACCCGTAAAGGCAAAGGGCTGACTAGGAAAATCAGGAAGTCAGCCAACGATTCCCTGGAGACGCTACTCGAAATTATCCCCAGTACCCAGAAACAGCATCGACAGGTACTGATGGACATCTGCAAAGAGCAGGCGACGGGGAAGTCCGAGCAGGTATTTCTCGATATTCTCGAACACGAAGCCACCGATATCCGTTCGACCGCGGCCGAGGTGCTGTCGGGATCATCGCAGATTAACCCGGCCAAATTATTCAAACGATTGCATGAAACGAACGTTTCAAAAACAGAAATAATAGGCATTCTCAGTTTTCAGAAACAGTTCCTGAAACCGGAGCAAATAATCATCAATGCGTTAAAGCTGGATGTGGTGCATGCCGAGCAATTGCTGAAACTGGCCGAAGGTTCGGAAATCCCGCTTGATCTGAACTCGGTTAATATCAATCCGGAGCATATTAAAAGCCAAAACATAAAGATCATCCTACTGCGATATTTTGCCGGTCTTAAACAGCCTGAAATTGCCGGGGTGATTGGAAAATTTTTGACTGACAGTAACAAAACGATCGTTATGGAAGCACTCAAGTCGTTGATCAAGCTGAAGGCACCCTATGATGCATCGACCATTTTGCCATTTATCGAAACGATGACTGATAACGAACGTGAAATGGCGATGGAAATTATCTCCAAGCAAGCCAATGAAGAACTGGTCCCGAAACTTGCCCCCTGGACTACTGGAAAATCCGATGAACTTCGTGAATTCCTGGTCAAGGTCATCATCAAGCACATTACCCAGAAAAGCCTGGAAAAATTTTTACAACGTCTCGATCAACAGGAATGGTGGGGTAAGGATCGGGCGATTAAATGCATGCAAAAATTCGGCACGAATCAGCTTTACCAGGCAGCCCAGGGACTGATTGAGCATGATCATGAGTTCACCCGCAACTCGGCCCAGCAACTTATCATCCCGCCTGACAATCCTGCCAATATTGAGAAGATCGGCGAATCTGCAATGCACGAGGATTGGCAGGCTCGTGAAAGGGAGATTATGATCCTTGGCGCATCGGCTAGTCGAGATTCGCTGGTTGCCCTGCATCAGTCCCTCGAAAAATGGCCGGAATCGGCGGTTGCGATATTAAAGGCCGTGGCCCAGTTAGGTTACAGCAAGGGTCTGGAAATTGGATTTAGGTGCCTGAAAAGGCCCGAAGCCATGGTACAGCGTGAGGCGCTTGAAACCATAGCCAAACTGACTACTAAAGCGCATGCGAAAGATGTGCGCGAAGCTGTTTTGAAAATGGTACCCCAGATGCAGCCGACCGTGCGAGATACCGCAGAAGAAGTTGTGATTAAGCTGAGCAATGATTTTAAATTGGCCAAATTGAATATTAACTGGAAGGAATTTTTTGAAACCCGGTTGACTAAAATCGATCAAACCCGGGCAGAAGAAAAAGCGCGCGCTGCAGACAAGTCGGCCGATGCTGCAGGGGGAGTGAAAACCCTCAATATCGAAGATCTGAAAGAAGGCGACATCTGGATGGATCGCTATCGAATCAAAAAAGAGATCGGTCGTGGCGCTATGGGTCGAGTCATGCTGGCTGAAGATGAGATGGTTGGTGAACGCCTGATATTGAAATTTATGCATCCGGAGTTGACCGCTGACGCTGATTCCCGAGAGCGGTTTACGCGTGAAGTAAAATATTCCAGAAAAGTGAGTCATCACAATGTTATCCGCATTCACGATCTACTCATCAGGGATAATTTGTGCGCCATTTCGATGGAGTATTTCGAAAGTCGAGGCGTCGATGAACTGCTCAGGGAAGTCAAATGTTTTAAAGTTAAACCTGCCCTGAAAATTCTAGCCCAGGTCGCCGAAGGCATGGTTGCGGCGCATATGCAGGAAGTAATCCACCGCGACCTGAAGCCCAGTAATATCCTTATTGACGAAACCGGATTGGTCAAAGTTGTTGATTTTGGAATTGCATCGGTTGATTCAGGCACCGATGCGACCTTGACCCAGGAGGGGTCGATAATCGGTACTCCCGCCTATTTATCGCCGGAACGCGCCAAGGGGGCAGAGTCGCATTATCGTTGCGATATCTACGCACTTGGTATCATCGCCTATTACATGATGACCGGTCAGTTACCCTATAAAGGTGAACCAATGGCGATCCTGTTCCAGCACCTGGAGGGTAATGCGCCGCCGATACATGAGGTGAATGAATCGATTAAACCTGGTGTTAGTTTACTGGTGCAGAAAATGATGGCGGTGGAAGCAGAAAACCGTATACAATCCATGGGAGACGTCAGCCTGGCTATCAAAAAAGTTCTCAAGAAACTATAGCCCGGTACCGTTTATGTGACCGGGTTATTTTAGATGACAATGCAGCAAACAATTGAGTCCAGGCTGAATAGCAGTTTCAGTATCGAACATTTGGCTATCGAAAATGAGAGTCATTTGCATAATGTGGCACCGGGTTCGGAATCGCATTTCAAGGTCACCATTGTCAGTGAGGATTTCAGAGAACTGATGCTGATCAAACGTCACCGACTGGTGAATAAGGCTTTAGAGCAAGAACTACAAACAATCCACGCTCTGGCATTGCATACAATGACACCGGACGAATGGCTTACCCGAGCCGGTAAGGTTGCTGATTCGCCCCAGTGCCGGGGTGGTGGTAAAAACCAATAGGCCGCATTCGATAAAACAACTTCACCAAAGGCACCTTTAAATGATGCCCGATCCTACCGGGTTTGCACTATAAATCGCGGCCAAAATTTCGTTATAATTGATGTAGTGTAATTCAGTCATTATCGAGGCATGTTGTAAATAGTAGGTCATCTCACGTTGCGGCGGTCGGAATCGAAATCCGTAAACGAGAATATTGTCATACCCCTCGACAGGCAGGTAAAGGACCTGTTGCTCAAATACCCGTGTTAGATTGCGGTAAAACAATTTAAACGAGTGTTCACTATCGATAAGTAGGTTGTAAGCGACGGCACCCTGATCGCTGAGCAAACTATACACCTGCCGAATACTGG
>JACZQS010000374.1 GCA_022545625.1 Pseudomonadota bacterium | reverse complement strand
GTAGCCGCGTACCGACCGGCAATCCGGTCGCTTTTGCCGGAGGTGGTGGCACCATCGTCGAACCAGTGCTAGCCGTTGAACGCCCAGTGACGGTCAATGCCAATATCTTTTCGATTGGAATGACCTGGATCTCATCCTTGACTCGAAAGCGCATACTCGACTGGCTGCCACCCATATACAGTCCGTTCAACACGGTACCATCCTTTAATTCGAGCACATCGGATCGCACGGGCATCGTAACAAATGTGGCAAAAACAGCGACTGCTACCGTCATCCTTGACAGGATCCGCCCAAGGTCTACCGAGGCTTTCATCTTCATGTTAGTTTTCCTCACTAGTACATCGAACTCCCAGACCTGGGTAATTGCTTGAACATCCCGGTCACTGCAAAATCGAGCCGTTTCTTGATCGTATCCTGGTCCGGGCTTTGCTGGATTTCGGCGGTCGCGACCCCACCCCAGATAGCCAGGCCGGTATTGGCATCTACCAGGATTACCGTGAGCGCACCCATCGGTACGTTTTCCAGAACTTCCAGGCCACTCTTGGGATCAATATTGATTTCCATGCTTGCCATGTCGATACCCGCTGCAAAAGCGACGATCATATCCGGGTTGACCGAATCTTCGCTCATGCCACGCCTGCGAAGCTCGCGGTCGATCAGGAACTTGATTTCGGCATCGGCATCGAACTGCGGTGGTTCCCACTTGCCATCAGGGTCGTAAACGATCGCAGCCGAGCCCAGCCAGGTGTAGGTAGCGTAACCCTTAAAATCGACTTTCGGATCGGCCTGGGCGTCGACCATGATGTCTTTGGTGACACTGCTGGCGCAGCCTGCAATGAATAGCATCGCAGCACATAAAATAACGGGGAACTTGCTCATAGGGGGTGTCCTGTAAATTAGTTATTAAGACTGGAATATTACTCGGTTTGATATCCTTATCACAACCCCGGCGCTACTGTTTTGAAAATATATTTGTCGAATATTAAGAATATTGGTTAGCACTATGGAAAACTATCCGAAGTAAATATCACCACCATTTCGACCCAATTTCCGGTTTACTACCAGTTTCCTGGCTTAGAAATTATCGCTGGCGCCGTATTTGTTAATCCAGGCCCTGACTTGTGGGACATTCGCCGCGACCGAAGCCAGCAGTGACAGGTAACGATGAATGCCGTCGGTTTTACCGATTTTATCCATGTAGGATACCTGGAGAAACGACAGTTCGAGGTTATTCGGCCAGATTTTTCCTGCCGCATCTATGACATTTATAGACGCCTCGGTTTGACCGAGCGAGTCCAGCGCAACGGCATACACATAGGTGTGCCTGGGATTTGCATCTTCCTGCCTGATCGCTGTTTCGAAATATTTCAGCGCCTGTTTCTGCTGACCCGATCGAACCAGAAACAAGCCATAGGCGTGATTGGTGGTTGCGCTATCGGGTGCAACTTGCAACGCTTTAAGCAATAGTTCCCGGGATTCGGGATCGCGTCCGCTAGACCGATAAAAATCGGACAAGTTGATCAAAGCCGGCACAAAATTGGGTTCAATTTCGAGCGCCCGAAGGTAAGCGTTTTCCGCCAGTATGCTATATCCAAGGCGGGCTTCGAGAATTCCGATACCAAGCTGCCCGGCAGGTGAGTCGGAATTATAGTTGAGTGATTCGCGGTATTCATCAATCAGCATACCGAGCCTTTCGGCATCCTTGCCGGAGAGCTGGACCAGCGCATCGGCGAGTCCGGAAGCTACCTCGAGGCGAATCACCTTCACCGGGTCATTGATCAAAGGATTCAATAATTGCCATCGCGTCTGGACCGGCATGCCCTGCAGCGCGCTCACGGCTGCTCGGCGAATCAGCGGGTCGGGATTAGCGAGTTGTGGAGCAACGGTATCAATACCAAGCCGCGACGGGAATGCCGCCAGTTTACTGATCAATGTGGCCTGCCGGATCGAAGCCAGTTTGAGCGCGGGTGAATTTAACGCGTAAGCTCTGAACTTGAGCGAATCGTTTTTCTCCAGCCCGCGGTTGATCACTGCCCAGGTGTTTTGCCTTTGCGCCACACCCCAGTCTTTCAGTGTTTCCGCTGCCCAATTATCGGTTTTACCCCGATGGCAGGAAGTGCAGGCATTGGGTGCGTTCGAGTTTGTCGATAACAGTGGATCGGGAATCGTGAAACTGTGATCGCGTCGCAAATCGACAGACATGTAT
>JACZQS010000107.1 GCA_022545625.1 Pseudomonadota bacterium | reverse complement strand
CGGCCCTGCTTTCAAGGTTTCCACGGCCAATGGAATAGCTACCGCTTATATGACCAGGCTGGACGAACTAAAACTAGGTGAAATTTTACTAACCGATGTTAAAGCCAGCCTGAACCCCGGGCTACCTGACGACCAGATTTTACTCGGAATGAATGTGTTAAAGAACATGGAACTGGTACAACGCGGGGATTCGCTGATAATCCGGCAGTATCACTGATTATAGCCAGGGCTAAACATGCAATAGTCTGGTAGGGCGATTGGCGAATGTCCTCCTATTTCTAATTTAAATGGTCTTTTTACAACATTTAGCGGATGAAATATAAAAAATAAATTAATATAACGCCACATTGCCAACACCACGCCGGAGATTGACCGCATGACTAATCTTGATCTGAAACTGCAGGACCTGGATGTATACAACGATTTCATCCGTCGACATATTGGTCCCAGCTCGGCAGATGAACAGGCAATGCTGACCGAGCTCGGCATGAAAAGTCTGGATGAGCTGGTCGACAAGGTAGTGCCTGCATCAATACGACGGAAAAAAACGCTAGCGGTAAAAGCCAGTAGATCCGAGCGCCAGGTTCTCGACAAGCTGTATCAGGTGTCAACCCGAAACCAGCTATACAAGTCGTTCATTGGCATGGGCTACTATAATACACAGACGCCGACCGTAATCGAACGCAATCTGCTAAGAAACCCGGCATGGTATACCGCTTACACACCCTACCAGGCCGAGATATCGCAGGGCCGACTCGAAGCCCTGTTAAATTTTCAAACCATGATCAGCGATTTAACCGGCATGGAAATCGCAAATGCGTCGATGCTCGACGAGGCGACCTCGGCTGCCGAGGCCATGACCCTGTGCCAGCGAATGTCAAAAAGCAAGGGCAACGTATTCTTTGTTGCCGACTCCTGCCATCCGCAAACTATCGCCGTGGTAGCCAATCGGGCACTGCATTTTGGCATCGAAATAGTCGTCGGCGACCCTTTCAAGGACCTTGACGAACTGGAACTATTCGGCGTGTTGTTGCAGTATCCCTGCTCGACCGGTGAAATATTAGATTATCAGGAACTGGTACAGCAGGTGCATGAACGCAAGGCCCTGGTTGCGGTCGCAGCCGATCTACTCAGCCTTACCCTGCTCAAACCACCGGGGGAATTCGATGCCGATGTCGTGGTTGGCACTTCGCAACGTTTTGGCATACCACTGGGTTATGGCGGACCCCACGCTGCTTACATGGCCACGCGCGAGGCGTTCAAACGCTCGATGCCGGGACGCCTGATAGGTGTTTCGGTCGACAGCCGTGGTAAGCCCGCATTGCGCCTGGCCCTGCAAACTCGCGAGCAACACATTCGCCGCGAAAAGGCGACCAGTAATATCTGTACCGCCCAGGCCCTGCTCGCAATTATGGCGAGCATGTACGCGGTCTATCATGGTCCCGATGAAATTCGCCGTATCGCCCAACGCATTCACCGTCTCACGATAATACTCGCTGAGGGGTTACGCCAGCTGGGCCATACCGTACCAACCCAGCATTTTTTTGACACGATTACTGTAACCACCGGCAATGCAACCGAGTTTGTGATGGCCGCGGCACGCTCTGAAAAGATTAACCTGCGCTACGTAGACATGAACACTGTCGGCATCTCTCTCGACGAAAAGGCGATTCCGGGTGATATTAAAAAACTATTCAATATATTTACCCATGACCGGGGTGACGAGGTTTCACTCGATGAGATCGATAGCCAGGTCAAAATTTCACTGCCGAAAGCATTGATAAGGACCAGTGAGTACCTGACCCACCCAGTATTCAATAAATACCACTCAGAAACCGATCTGATGCGTTACATGCGCAAGCTCGCCGACAAGGATCTTGCGCTCGACCGCAGTATGATTCCACTGGGTTCCTGCACTATGAAACTGAATGCTGCTACCCAGTTAGTGCCGGTCACCTGGCCGGGATACGGTCGCATCCATCCATTTGTGCCGCTAGACCAGGCCCAGGGTTATCAGCAGTTATTCATCGAGCTCGAGCAAATGCTTTGCGCCTGTACCGGATACGACGCCGTATCGCTGCAACCCAACTCGGGTGCGCAGGGTGAGTATGCCGGCCTGTTGGCGATCAAGGGATACCATCAAAGCCGCAATGAAGGCCACCGCAATATCTGCCTGATCCCCGCTTCCGCACACGGTACTAATCCGGCCTCGGCGCAGATGGCTGGCATGAAGGTGGTCGTCATAGGCACCGCCAAATCGGGCAATATCGATATGGACGAATTGAAAGCCAAGGCCGAGAAACACAGTAAAGAACTCGCAGCCATCATGATTACCTATCCGTCCACCCACGGTGTATTCGAAGACGACGTTATCGATGTCTGCGAACTGATCCATTCACACGGTGGGCAGGTCTATATCGACGGCGCAAATATGAACGCGATGGTCGGCCTCTGCGCCCCGGGTAAATTTGGTGGAGACGTATCGCATTTGAACCTGCACAAAACCTTTAGTATTCCACATGGAGGTGGTGGCCCCGGGGTTGGCCCGATAGGTGTTCGCGAACACTTGAAACCATTTCTACCCTCAACCAACATTGAAAACCTGCAGAATTCGACCGGACCGGTTTCCGCGACTCCATTTGGCAGCGCCAGCGTTTTACCGATTAGCTGGGCCTATATAACCCTGCTGGGGCGGGAGGGATTGCCAAAAGCCTCCGCCACCGCAATTCTCAATGCGAACTATATTGCCAGTCGTCTGAACGATCATTTCCCGATACTTTATACCGGACCGAATGGTCTGGTTGCGCACGAATGCATTATCGATACGCGGATCGTCAAGCAAACCGCCGGTATCAGCGTCGACGATATCGCCAAGCGTTTAATCGACTATGGTTTCCACGCGCCAACGATGTCATTCCCGGTCGCGGGCACCTTGATGATCGAACCGACCGAGAGTGAATCGAAGGAAGAAATCGACCGCTTTTGCGATGCGATGATCTCGATTGGCAAGGAAATCAAGGCGATCGAAGACGGTGAATTTGATGCAGAAGATAACCCACTTAAAAACGCGCCGCATACTATCGATATGGTCAGTGTCGATGAATGGAACCACGCGTACAGCCGGGAGCAGGCCGCCTACCCACTACCCTCGTTGCGGGATGACAAGTACTGGGCACCGGTTGGTCGCGTCGACAATGTATTCGGCGACATGAACCTGATTTGTTCCTGTCCACCGTTATCAGCCTACGAAGACGACGCCTGAATACGCGAATAGGTAAGCCCGGGGCGCTTCGCAAACAACCCCGGATCATCGTATGATCTAATCTGGACCTGTTCTGATTTGTGTCCCAGGAATAGCATTGGCCCATGGCAATTAGTGTTTTTGAATTATTTTCGATCGGTATCGGGCCATCAAGTTCGCACACGGTCGGGCCGATGCGAGCAGCTTACCAGTTTGTCAAGGCGCTGCAGAAGGATGGTCATCTGATCGAGGTCCACCGCGTCAAAACAGAGCTGTTCGGTTCTCTCGGCGCGACCGGCAAGGGTCACGGCAGCGACAAGGCGGTGATGCTGGGGTTTGAGGGCGAACTGCCGGAGTCGATCGATACCACGCAGGTCGATGCCAGGATGACTGAAATCAGGCAAAAACAGAAAATTAACCTGTTGGGCGGACATTCCATCGTATTTGTCGAAAGAAATGACTTGATCATGCATCGCAAAAAGAGGCTGCCATTTCATTCCAACGGCATGATTTTCAGCGCTTTTGACCGACAGGGCAATGAATTATCGAGGGCGACATTTTATTCGGTCGGCGGCGGATTCATCGTCGATGAAACCGCAACTGGCAGCGATCGTATCAAGCTGGACGACACGGTGCTGCCCTATCCTTTTTTAACCGCGGTCGACCTGTTAATCCATTGCGCAAATCACGATATGCGTATCAGCGATGTGATGATGGAAAATGAAAAACTGTGGCGCAGTGAAGACGAGATCCGTGCCGGCCTGTTGAATATCTGGAAAGTGATGCAAACCTGCGTCAACAATGGTTGCCGTAATGAAGGTATATTGCCGGGCGGATTGAAAGTAAAACGACGCGCGGCTGATCTTTTCCGTAAATTGAATGCACATCCAAACATTACCTACAAGGACCCCCTGACCACGCTGGACTGGGTCAATCTCTACGCGCTCGCGGTCAATGAAGAGAACGCTGCCGGCGGCCGTGTGGTTACCGCGCCGACCAATGGCGCGGCCGGCATCATTCCTGCGGTGATGCACTATTACCACTACTTTTACCCCAATGCAGACGAGGACGGCATCGTCCGATTTTTACTCACTGCCGGTGCGATCGGTATTTTGTACAAGGAGAACGCCTCGATTTCCGGTTCAGAAGTCGGCTGCCAGGGCGAAGTCGGCAGTGCCTGCTCGATGGCTGCTGGTGCTCTCACTGAAGTACTCGGTGGCACACCCGAACAGGTCGAAAATGCCGCCGAGATAGGTATGGAGCACAACCTCGGATTGACCTGCGACCCGATCGGCGGGCTGGTGCAGATACCCTGTATCGAACGCAACGCGATGGCTTCGATTAAAGCGATCAATGCATCGCGAATCGCGATGCGGGGAGATGGCCAGCATTTCGTATCGCTCGACAAGGTGATCAAAACCATGCGTGAAACCGGTGCCGATATGAAGACCAAGTATAAGGAAACCGCGCGCGGTGGACTGGCGGTGAATGTTATCGAGTGCTAGAGAGACCGGTTATATCAACAGTCTCAAAAGTAAGTCGGAGTCGAGTATGGTATCTTTCACCCGGGGAAACCTCTGAACAATAAAATAGGGGAAAGGAATACGGATGCTTGATGACCTGCAAAACACGCTAACCTATTTTGGCTATTTCGATGATTACCCCTGGATCCAGGCGCTGGGCATGGTTGCTGCTTCTGTCCTGATCGCGTGGATATTCGATCGGTTCATTATTTCAACGCTAAAACGTTTAGCTGTCAAAACAAAGTTCGAAATCGACGACCGTCTTATCGAGCTGCTGCACGGCCCGATCTATAGCAGCATTATCATCCTCGGACTCGCGCTCGCGGTTCATACACTCGAACCTGTCGAACCATTCGATTTTATTATTTATTCAGTCCTGCAAAGTATCGCTTATTTGATCTGGGCCGTGCTGATTTTGAGGGTTACCAAACTGGTGCTAGGGCATGTGGCTCGAAGCGACCGGCACATCAGCATTTTGCATCCCCAAACCCTGCCGTTGTTCGAAAATATTACCAATATCGCGATATTTGTATTCGCGGTCTATATAATTTTTAGCACCTGGCATGTCGACATGACCGCCTGGTTAGCCTCGGCTGGAATCGTCGGGATAGCGATCGGTTTTGCCGCCAAGGACACGCTGGCGAACCTTTTTTCCGGGGTATTTATCCTCGCCGATGCGCCCTACAAAATCGGTGATTTTGTGGTACTCGATACGGGAGAGCGCGGTGAAGTTACCCATATCGGCATTCGCAGTACGCGCCTGCTGACTCGTGATGATATAGAGGTCACGGTACCGAATTCGGTGATGGGAAATACCAAAATCATCAATGAATCCGGTGGGCCCGGGGAGAAATACCGCATCCGTATAGCGGTAGGCGTCGCCTACGGTTCCGACATCGACAAGGTTCGCGAGGTACTGGTAAACATTGCACTAAACGAAGAAGCAGTCTGCGAAGACCCGGAACCACGCGTACGTTTTCGTGCCTTCGGCGCATCGGGCCTCGACTTCGAACTGCTCTGCTGGATCGATCAACCGGTGTTACGCGGTCGCCTGACCGACAGGTTGAATTGCCAGGTATATAAACGATTCATCGAGGAGAAGATTGAAATTCCTTATAGCAAGCATGACCTGTATATCAAGGAGATGCCAAAGTAGTGTGAGCTTCGGAATACCATGCGGAGTAATGTTGCTCCGCGTCATTCGCTCTACTCACCGAACACGTCGACCACCGAATCGCGCACCGCGCTGACAATATCATCGAGCGTAGATTCTTCGGTAGTCAATGGCGGTGCAATACATACCACTTCACTGCGCATTCGTGTAAACAGTCCATGACTGATCATCGCTTTGGTCATTTTCGGGCCTACACCCCACTCGGCAGGATAAAGTTCCTTACTGTCCTTACTTTCAACCAGCTCGACACCACACATCATGCCTTTGCCGCGTACCTCGCCGACATGCGGATGACCATCGAGTTCGGCGTGCAGTTTTTCCAGCAGATATTCACCCTTGCTCGCCGCCTGCCCCGGAAAATCTTCGTTTTCGACAATGTCCAGTGTAGCCAGACCAACCGCACAGGTAGTTGGATGACCACTATAGGTATAGGCGTGCATCCAGGGTTTATCGCTCGCCTTGACTAGCTCGGCTATATCGTCGTTCATGCCGATACCCCCCAGCGGCACATAACCGGAGGTGATAGCCTTGGCAAATTGCACCAGGTCTGGCTGTACGCCGTAATGATCGAGTGCAAACATTTTCCCGGTACGTCCAAATGCGGTTATTACCTCGTCGGCGACGAATAACACATCGTATTGATCGCAAATTTCACGAATTCGCGGGAAATAATCATCTTGTGGCACGATAACACCACCGGCGCCCTGCACCGGCTCGGCGATGAACATCGCCACGGTTTCGGGGCCCTGCGCTAAAATTTCCTTTTCCAGCTCATTCGCAGCGGCGATACCTTGCGAAGAACCGTCCGCGGGCATCGGGTAACGATAAGGGTCGGGAGAGGGGATATGACTAAAGCCAGGAATGCGGGGTCCGAACATGGACCAATAGCTGCTAATTCCGGTGGCGCACATCGCTGCGAGGGTAACCCCGTGATAAGCCCAGATGCGGCTTATTACCTTGGTCTTTTCGGGTCTTCCCCTGGTCTTCCAGTACCACCGGGCAAGCTTGATGCTGCTGTCGGTGGCTTCACCACCGCCCGAGGTAAAATAAAAGTTATTAATCCCCGGGTAACAGAGTTCCGCCAAACGTTCGGCGAGTTCGATAGCCGGCCGGTTCGAAGCACCGGCATAACACGAACCATATGCCAGTTCACGCATTTGACGGGCGGCCGCATCGGCCAGTTCCTGGCGGCCGTGGCCCGCGGTTACATTCCACAGGCCGGACAGGCCATCGATCAGGCGATTGCCGTCGGCGTCAAACAGATAAGAACCCTCGCCTCTCACCCATACCCTGCCGCTGGCGTGGCCCGCGGCATGGTGTAGGGGATGAATCATGTGTTGCTGGTCTTTTTCGAGCAGGGCAGTATTGGTCAACGGCGCATTCATTTTATTAATCTCATATGGCAAAGGGTATTATCAGTTTTAGCCAGGGGACAATCCATTCCACCCGCCGTCTACAGACGGCGTATTATAGAGTTTCTTTGCTCATATGGAACCATCGGGCTAGTGATATTTTTCGCTGGTAAAATGGCCCGGTTCGCGGCGTCGGTGCTTGCGCATATTGCGTCCTTCGAGCACTGCACTCACATCCCGGATCATATCCGAATTGCCACACATCATAACGTGCGAATTGTCGGCAGACATCGACACGCCTGCCCTGCTTTCGAGCTCACCGTTGGTAATTGCCTCGGGTATTCGAACGCGCAGGGTATCGGCAATATC
>JACZQS010000106.1 GCA_022545625.1 Pseudomonadota bacterium | reverse complement strand
TGAAAAATGATCTTTCCACCAACTGCTGGTGGGTGGGCCTGCTCGCTTTCGGCGAAGGTTGGCACAACAACCATCACGCGTTTCCGAAATCCGCCCGGCATGGATTGAGACCCTGGGAAGTGGATATGACCTGGTGGACGATTTCCGGCTTGAAAACTCTGGGATTGGCGACCAACCTCCATGTAGCCCGTCTGTATCCCAATCGCAACGATCAATACTTCACCGGTGAAGTGGTTAAAGGAGAAGCCGTCAAATCGGCCGCCGCCTGAACCGCTCCCGGATATCAAAGATCAGCCGGTGACCTCCCGGACTCCTTCCAGTCCGGAGAGGTTCATCAGCTTTCCCTCCCGATCCTTGCCCTTGCTGTAAGTAAACACAAAATCCAACCGAACTTCCATGGCCGGGAGAATACTTACAGTCAAGAGGGTGAGCCTGGGCCTGCGGATTCAGGGTATCGCTGAAGACAAGACCACTTCCTATTTTTCCAGCTAACCGGCGAAAGCCAATTGATGGCCCGGCTCCAGTGAGCGGACCGGTTGGACGACCGGAACCATTCTACCCGCGGAGGGTGGAATGGTTGCCGGACAATATACGAATCAAAGATCAACTAGCGAGTCCGGAGGGTTTGCCGGTTGCCAATGAAAGGAAATGACAACGAACCCGACTGAAAAGGGAGAACGTCATGGAAAGGAGAAAAAGGAAATAATAATCATGAATAAAAATCAAATCCACTCAAAGAATTTTAGAGGAAACAGGGTCCTCTTGTTGGCTTCAAAAATATTTTTCGCTTTGACCCTTTTTATTTTTTTTGGCTTATCTAATTCAGTCTGGGCTTATGAACGGGACAGGAAAGCTTTGGAGGAAGAAAGCCTAATGGATTTCCAAAAACCAGAGGCTTTTACTACTTTTTCTTATAATCAACTCCAAAAGAAAGGTTATATTTTCGGTATAAAAACGAATTTCGAAGTTAATACAATTTGGTCCAAGCCTAAGAATAAACTTAACTCAGATCAGCTGATCAATAAATATTTCGGTGAAAATGAATTTTCGTATGAATTTCGGAATGAATTTCCTCTGGATCTCGAGGACCTCGTTGGTGCTAAACCGGCAAAATTAGTTGAAATTCGATTTTAAAGAATTTCACAGTGTTTCTTAAACAGGGTGAAATAATCCAATCCGATGATAAACATTAAAAAATATTTTACTTTGATCCTGGCATTTCTGACTCTGCCTCTTTTATATTCTTTTTCGAGTCATTCCTTTTGCCTGTCGGGGCTGACCTCCTTCTCCACGGCATTGCCGGAGTTTGGAAATAAGGTATTTTTGAGACCGGACCCAAAGCTCAAAATCGAGGCCCGGACCGAGGAACAACGGGTAAAAAATAAGATTCGGAAGGTGATTTCCAAGTACCGAGCCGGGCTAGGAATGAAATCCCTCAAACATGTTCCCCATCGGATCTATCAGGAAAGCGAAAAGTATGGCTACGATCCGCTGTTTTTAACGGCGTTGATCGTGACGGAGAGCTCGTTTAATAATTGGGCTAAATCCTCCAAAGGCGCGCTGGGCTTGATGCAGATCAAACCACGGACGGGTCATGCCCTGGCATCTGAAATGGGCACCGCCTGGGCCGGCCAATCGACGCTGTTTGATCCCGCTACGAATATCGCTTTGGGGGCTTTTTATCTTAACAAACTCAAGAAGCGGTTCAAGGATATGAATATTGCGCTGGAAGCCTACAACCACGGGCCCACTCGAATCTCGCGTTACCTGCGAAAAGGCAAACTTCCGGAAGACTATTCCAAAAAAGTGTTTCGAATCTATGATTTGATTCAGTCGCAATCCATTTAGAAAGTTCTACATCGAAGGAAAATAAAAATGAATCAAGCGCAACTAAATAAGAAGGTGGAGAAAACGCCAGAATCCAAGATTAGCATGGACACTGTTTATAAAATCATCGGCAGTTTTCCGAGCAAATCGCGGCGTCATTTGATTCCTGTGTTGGCCAGGATTCAGCGTGAGTTCCGCTGGTTACCGGATGAAGTGATCGAGGTGGTCATGGCGGAAATGAGAGTCACTCGTGCAGAAATATACGGGGTGATTTCTTTTTACCCTCAATTCCGGATGACCGAGCCCGGGAAATACGTTTACAGGCTCTGCTACGGAACCGCTTGTTTCGTCAAGGGCGCTCCCATCATCGCCCAAAAACTCAAGGAAAAGTATCATATGAGTAATGGAGAAACCGACCCGAGCAAGCTGTTCACGTTGGAGTTCGCCTCCTGTCTCGGGAACTGCGGTGCCGCACCCATGGCCATCATCGGCAATGATACTTATGGATCCATTGATCCCGAAAAAACCTTGAAAATTACGGAAAATTATTCCTTATAAGAAACCTAATCTTTGTCAGGTTTGCAAGCAAGACATATTTAACAAGGTTCTAAAAACCAAAACACAAATTATGTCAAATAAAGAAAGATGAAAACCATGAAAAAAGGGTCTGTAATACATGGGTCAGCCGTGTCGGCCGAGGAAACTTTCGACGGAACGTGGCCTTTCGAAGCCCGGTACACAAAAGCTCCGGGATTTCGCATGCACTACGTGGACGAGGGCCGGGGTGAGACAGTTCTGGCCCTTCATGGAGAGCCAACCTGGGGATACCTGTTTAGGGACCTTATAAAAACCCTTTCGCCGCGGTATAGAATGGTCGTCCCGGATCAGATGGGCTTCGGCAAAAGCGAAACGCCCCAGGACAGGAGCTATCTCCTTCAAGACCACATCGACAACCTGGAGCGGTTCGTACTGGACCTTGACCTGAAGGATATTACGCTCATCATGCACGACTTTGGAGGGCCGGCAGGTATGGGCTTGGCCATTCGTCATCCAGATCGCATCAAGCGAATCATCAGTACCAATGGGCCCACACCGCTTAATCAGCCAGGTCTCGGTGACGCTCTCGCAAAAAATGCGGCTGCCTCTCCATGGTTCAGTTGGATAGCTAAAGCATATGCGAACGGCACCCTCGAACAGGTTCTCGGGCAGCTGGAATACAACATTTTAAGTACGCTCAAGCTAAATGGCTTCCAGCGTAATGAAAGGATAACGGATACCTGGCTGAGAGCATATAGCGCTCCATTCAAGGCCCCTGAAGATTGTCTGGGCGCAATCGGTTGGGCAAAGGGTTTTGCGGAAGGCGCGCATCGGTTCGAGCAGGCGGACGCTTATACAGCAAGGGCGCTTTCCTGCAAACCGGCATTGGCCATCTGGGGAATGGCAGACCGAACTCTTCAGCCAGAGTACTTCCTTCCGTTGTTCAACGAAGTTTTTCCGAACAGCACCGTGCATCGTCTAGAGGGCGTTGGCCACTACTGCCATGAAGACGCCCCCGAAAAAATTTCAGATTTAATTGACAAGTTTATCCAGCAAGTTTAATTGAGAGACTCTCGCTTTAGAGTAAAGATTATCCAACGACCGCCTTTGGCCGAAAGCTGCAGTTCCGGAAAGGCGGGCTGAGAGGCTGTTCCCGACCCAAAGCAGACGGTCATCGCCTGATTGCATCGTAGTTAGTCCGCAGCAATGGCAGCAAACTATGATACTGGCCTCATCGAGTCCAGCGGGCTGCGGACACCGTGGTGACCTTGATGAACGTGCGTGTAAAACGTTCGTTCCATTAGCTGTTAGGCCGAAATTGAGGATTACACAAAATGGATCACGCACAACATAGTTCTACTCATGGTTCCCTGAATCGGGTCGCACTCAGCGCCACCATACATTGCTTGACGGGTTGTTCAATTGGCGAGGTGCTGGGCATGGTGATAGGCACCGCATTGGGCATGGGCACCGGGAGCACGATTGCGCTTGCCGTCGTCCTTGCCTTCATATTTGGCTATCTGTTGACTATGATGCCATTACTGCGGGCAGGAATAGGATATCGATCCGCTCTCGGGCTCGCATTCGCCGCAGATACGGCATCAATTACAATTATGGAGATAGTTGACAACACCGTGATGCTAGCAATACCTGGCGCGATGGACGCCGGTCTGACTGATTTTCGATTTTGGGGAAGTCTCGCCCTGTCGCTCGTCATTGCTGGAGTAGCAGCGTTTCCGGTAGTTCGCTGGCTAATTGCCCGGGGCCGTGGCCACGCGGTGGTACATAAATATCATGATCACGATAGCGGGTCGCACTCCGCACATCACTGACATTATCATGTCGTAATCGGGAAACTTTTCAAATATTTAGAAATCGCATGTGCAACGGCGGTAAATCCAAAACAGGCAGTGACCCCGACAAACGAACCGATTCCAGTGGCACAGTCGAGCGTGGTTCTTTCGTCCTGCCCGGGTTTGGCATGGCTTACTGTTCCATCCGCTGCCGGGTAGATTGACTGCTCGGTAGAAAACACGCAGTCGATCGCAAAGCGGCGTTTCGGATTTCGGCTATAGCCGATCTGGTGGCGTAGATTGGAACGCAGTTTGGCGAGTAGCGGGTCATTGTAGGTCTGGGTCAGGTCGCGCACTTCAATTTTACTCGGGTCGGTCAAGCCGCCGGCGCCTCCGGTTGAGACCAGGCGGATTTTATTACGCCGACAATGATGTACCAGCGAAACTTTATGCTGCACATGGTCGATCGAGTCGATCACATAGTCATACCGGGCAAAATTAAATTTTCCGATACTGGCGCGCGTAACCAGGTCGTCAATTGCAATACAGCGACAATCCGGGTTAATCTGCATGAGCCGCTCCCTGAGCACATCGACCTTGCTCTCGCCGATGGTCCCGCTGAGGGTATGGATCTGGCGGTTGGTATTGCCTATATCAATATCATCGTGATCGATCAGGGTGATATTGCCGATGCCGCTGCGTGCAGCCGCTTCTGCAGCCCAGGAACCGACGCCGCCAATTCCGACGATGCAGAAATGGGCCTTTTGCAATTGTTCGAGGGCACTTAAACCATATACTCTGGCCAGGCCCTCGAATCGCTGGAGGTAGTCCTGGTTCAACATTGCTCGTTCAGGAAAAATTAGTAGCCAGAGTGTATTGGTCTACACTTCAACTGTCATTACAATAAGCCGCTCGAAACTACTGGAATCATCGATGAATACTGCTTGCCTGTTTACCATAGTTGCGCCTTCCGGTGCCGGTAAAACCAGCCTGATAAAGGCGTTGCAGGATAAAAAGCAAAATTCGATTGCGGTCAGCGTTTCGCATACAACCCGATCGATTCGACCGGGAGAAACCGACGGTGTCGACTACCATTTTGTTGCACCGGACAAATTCAGGCAAATGGTCAGTGATGATCAGTTTCTCGAGCATGCACAGGTATTCGATAATTACTATGGGACAGCCCGGGCATCGGTCGAAAATCTGTTCGACAGTGGTAAGCACGTCATCCTCGAAATCGACTGGCAGGGTGCGCGGCAGGTAAAGCAGAAAATGCCGGATACAGTTTGCATTTTTATTCTACCACCTTCGCGCGAGGTACTGGAACAGCGCCTGGTCGATCGCGCTACCGATGACAAGAAGACCATCGAAAGGCGCATGAAGGAAGCAGATAGTGAAATGTCACACTACGGTGACGCGCAATACCTGGTGATAAACGATGATTTTGACAGGGCCTTATATGCCCTCGAATGCATTATTCATACGCAAAGTTTGACCTTATCGCGCCAAAAAACGAAAAATAGTGCTTTATTTGACTCAATTCCCGAAGAATCGGTTTAGATTTTGATCTAATTTGGCTATTATGGCGCCCCTTTTCTGGACAGCCAACCCCGGAGTTAATGCATGGCCCGAATAACCGTCGAAGATTGTCTCGAACACGTCGATAACCGTTTCGACCTGGTATTACTGGCTGCACGCCGCGCCAGGCAAATAGTCCAGGGAGCCGACCCATTGGTCCCGCCCGAAAATGACAAGCCAACCGTTATTGCCCTGCGCGAAATTGCCCAAAACCTGATTTCCGTAGCCGGTATGGACGAAATGGAAGCGCAGCACGAAATTGACAGAATCGCATCCGACGATGAACTGGTACGCGAGATTGCACAGGCGAGTCTAAGAGCCGAAGCCGCCAAATAAATCGACTCGTTAAGAAGTTCCCCAGCCTGGAGTTTGAATAGTACCGTTTGTCCCGCAAACGGATACCGCCCGTTTGAGTAAATCCAACCTATATTAGCCAGATATGATATAACAATCTGGTATGCCCTGTTTTCGCATTGAAAATATGGGCAAGATGCAGTTACTGACGAATCAGCCAGGTCGAGGTTTACAGATCTTATGATAGTACGGGCGGAAAACGCCAACCTGTTCGAAGTCATCGCCGACGGACAGCCCTTGAGTGAGAATCTCACGCTGATTGGCGAGCTTTGCACCGAACTCGAGGCTTACCTGGAACCCCAGCAGGTCGAAGAGGTATACCGTGCCTATCTGCTAGGTGCGCGCGCACACGAAGGGCAAAGTCGCGTTTCCGGCGAGCCTTATATCAGCCATCCAGTCGCCGTGGCCCGAATTCTCAGCGAAATGCGTATGGATGCCAACTGCATCATTGCCGCAATACTGCACGATGTGATCGAAGACACACCAACCTTGAAGGAAAATTTGATCGAGGAGTTCGGTGAAGAAGTGGCCGAACTGGTTGACGGGGTCAGCAAGCTCACGCAGATCGACTTTCGCACCAAGGCCGAGGCGCAGGCCGAAAATTTCCGCAAAATGATGCTGGCAATGGTAAAGGATATTCGGGTCATCATCATTAAGCTCGCCGACCGCCTGCACAATATGCGCACGCTGGATGCGATGCCACCCGACAAACGCCGGCGTATAGCGCGTGAAACCATGGATATTTATGCACCGATTGCCAATCGCCTGGGCATTTTCAAGATGCGCCATGAACTACTCGATTTATCGATCAAGAGCGCCTACCCGATGCGCTACCGGGCCCTCGAAAGTGCCTGCAGGGAGGTGGTTGGGTATCGCAAGGAAATTTTCAACACCATCGAAACAGCTATTCGAAATCGATTGAAGGAAGGCGATATCGATGCCACGGTGAAATACCGGCAGAAAAATATTCACAGCATCTATCGAAAGATGAAGGAGAAAAAAATCAGCTTCAAGTCACTTACCGATGTTTTCGGGGTGCGCATCATGACCGATTCAGTCGACGACTGTTACCGGGTCCTCGGGGTAATGCATAATCTCTATAAACCGTTACCGGGCAAATTCAAAGACTATCTGGCGATCCCGAAAACTAATGGTTATCAATCACTGCACACTAGTTTGTTCGGCCCGCATGGAGTGGCGGTTGAAATTCAGATCAGAACCGAGGACATGGATCATTTCGCAGAATCGGGTATTGCGGCACACTGGCTGTACAAGGAGGGCGAAAACAGTACGACTACGGCCCAGTCCCGGGCACTGGAGTGGTTGAAGAATTTACTCGAGATGCAGCAAAAATCCGGTAGTTCGCAGGAATTTCTGGAAAGCGTCAAGGTTGATCTTTTTCCGGACGAAATCTACGTTTTCACGCCAAAGGGCGACATCAAGAAACTACCCCGTGGTTCAACCGTGGTGGATTTTGCCTACGCGGTGCATACCGACGTGGGTAACAATTGTGTTGCAGCGCGGGTCGATGGCCGTATGTCACCGCTCAGTAGTCGGCTGTACAACGGGCAAACCATAGAAATAGTGAGT
>JACZQS010000373.1 GCA_022545625.1 Pseudomonadota bacterium | reverse complement strand
CCACACGGCTCAGATGATTGAATACGGCACGGATGTGGTGGCCGGAGTGACGCCGGGGAAGGGGGGGCAGACCTTCGAGGGCCCCAACGGAGTCTCCGTCCCTATCTTCAACTCCATGGATCGCGCCGTGGCGGAGACCGGGGCCAACACCTCGATCGTCTACGTGCCGCCCGCCTTCGCGGCTGGAGCCATCGAAGAGGCGACCGACGCGGGGGTCGATCTGGTCGTGGCCATCACGGAGGGGGTTCCGGTCCTGGACATGGCCCGGGCCCACGCCTTCGCCCGGGATCGGGGCACCCGAGTCCTGGGACCGAACTGCCCAGGTGTGATCTCCCCCGGAAAGGCGAAGGTCGGAATCATTCCGGCTCAGATCGTGACTCCGGGTCCCGTAGGCGTGATCTCCCGCTCCGGCACTCTCACGTATGAGGCGGTCATCCAACTGACCAACGCCGGTATCGGACAGACGACCTGCGTCGGTATCGGAGGTGATTCGCTCATCGGCACGAACTTCGTGGACGCGCTCGAGGCGTTCGCCGCCGATCCCGATACCGAAGCCATCGTCATGATCGGGGAGATCGGCGGCACCGACGAGCAGGAGGCGGCGACCTGAGAAACAGATCGCGGTGTTCATCATTGGCAAACAACCATTTCCCACCCAACCAGTCGGCACTGATATCTTCGGAACCCTTTACCGCATCGCCCATGGTGAAGTAAGCGACAACATCATATCCATCGATCACTAATCCTTTAGTATCAATTGCTTTCACGACTGGATGACCGGCGCCGGCACCAAAACTCAAGCTGAGCAACAGCCCCAACAGGGCTAATGCCAGGTAAGACCGAAAATTTTGCTTTATCTGTATTTTTTGAAAATTAAGCATGGGTTTTTCTCCTCTTTAAAATCCTTGATATTTAGATTGACTAGTTAGAAGCTGACTGCAACTTACCTTCAATAAACTCGATGACCTCAATCTGGTTATTACGGTATGCACAAGCCAACGGTGTGAGCCCCGAGTAGTTGCGTGCTGTGATATCAGCACCGGCGTTGAGTAATAGTTTCACGATGTCCAGATTTCCGTTCCAGGCCGCATTGTGAAGCGGGGTATAGTCGCTGAGGTCTCGAATATCCACTGTGGCTCCAGAATCTATTAACAGTTGCGCAATTTCCTGCTGGCCTGACCGAGCGGCCAAATGCAAGGCAGAACCATCCCGGTAGAGCCCGACCTGGTTTATATCCGCGCCTTTCTTTAAAAGGGACTTCACTGATTCAAAATCTCGATCATAAACTGCCTCGTGCAACGAGCCTGCCTGCACATTTGAAAACAATAAAAGGCCAAGACCTGCCAACAGAATTTGCAGTTTTTTACTTCGCATGATCTTATGTCCTCTCAAAGTGTGATAAATTAAGTGACCGGCCGGATTAATATTTCAGCCTTCCTGCCGTTTTGTTATCGCTATTAAAGCAAATGGGATAATAAAATAGCTGTAGAAACTTTGTTTTTTTTATGACGGATTTATAATTTATTAAAAAACAATGACTTAGCTGTGGATAAAAATACCTCAATCTCTATTGACCGCTGGCAAATCGATGCAAGCAGCCATCGTATTTCTCGCGACGGCGTCGAAAATAAGCTAGAGCCACGCAGTATGGAACTGCTCATATACCTCGCCGAACGACCAGACCAGGTCGTTACCCGGCAGGAAATTGAAGAAAATGTCTGGCACGGCCGAATAGTTGGCTACGATGCATTAAGCGGCTCGATTGCAAAGATTCGTAAGGCTTTTGGCGACACAAGTAAGAATCACCGCATTATTGAAACCATCCCGAAGGCAGGGTATCGATTGATAGCGCCTGTTTTAATCGAAACTGACGAACAGGATATTTATCCCGGTGATCCGACAGCGGAAAGTTTTGAGCGAAAGCTGACCGCGATTTTTTACGCGGACGTGGCGGAATACAGCCGCTTGACCGGAGAAGATGAGGACCGAACACACCGGCAATTGCGCGAAAACATGAAAACCATATCGGATGCGATCATCGGTTTTCAGGGGCGTATTATTCACTATGCCGGTGACGCAGTACTGGCCGATTTTTCTACCGCTTCAACGGCACTACACTGCGCGCTCGATGTTCAGCAAAAGATTGCTGAAATTAACGCGCATCTGGCGGAAAACCAACAGGTGTTATTTCGTATCGGCATAAACCTCGGTGAAGT
>JACZQS010000372.1 GCA_022545625.1 Pseudomonadota bacterium | reverse complement strand
ATTAAATTTAACAAATCCCCGGGTAAAAAATCGATCGCTGCTCCTTTATTTGTATTAGCGATCTGGGGTATGACCCAGGTGGCGCCCAGCATCGAGGTGGCCTGGGTAAGCGGTTTGCTGATTTTTATCATTTACCTTTTTTCGTTTGAAATTGTCAGCGTTGACGTGGCTGCCGTTTTTATCCTGGTTATACTCGGTTTATCCTCTTTATTTGCGTCTTCGGTGGGTCTTCAACAGGGCCTGGTCCCCGGCGAGCATTTGTTCGACGGGTTTTCCAGTAATGCGGTGATGTCGATTATCGCGGTGATGATTATTGGCGCGGGTCTCAACAAAACCGGCGTGATGAGCCTGCTTGCCGGATTTATACTGAAGGTGGGCGGTACTACCGAGGCTCGCATCATTCCTATCATATCGGGTACCGCCGGCATCATTTCGTCGTTCATGCAAAATGTAGGTGCCGCCGCGCTATTCCTGCCGGTGGTCAGCCGAATTTCGGCACGCACCGGGTTACCCATGTCGCGCCTGCTAATGCCGATGGGATTCACCGCGATTCTGGGCGGTACCGTCACGATGGTAGGTTCATCACCGTTAATTCTTTTAAACGACCTGATGTTGACCTCGAATGTCGGTTTACCGGCCGACCAGCAAATGGACACCTGGGACCTGTTTTCGGTGACGCCGATCGGGTTGGCGCTGGTTTCGAGCGGCATTATTTATTTTGTTGTCCTCGGGAAATACGTATTGCCCAAAGTATCCACCGATTCCAAGGCCAGTGTTGCGGGTAGCGCCAAGTATCTCGAGGAGGTTTATGGTGTCGATTATTTGTTATTCGAGGTTATGGTTCCGGCCGAAAGCGCCCTGGTGGGCCAGGTGCTTGACGACATAGAAACCAAACACAAGATTCGCGTCATCGCAATTCATTCATCCGGCACCAGGGTTCGCGCCGGGCAGGGCGATATCGCGCGCGATGTCGATATTACCGAAAATTCCTCGCTGGGTATATTATGCTCGCCGGCCCACCTTAAAGACTTTGTAGACACCTATGGGCTCAAAATTCAGAAGGGTCTGCGCGCGTTTTCCGAGGTCCTGGCGTCGAGCCAGGCCGGTATCGCCGAAATCGTCATTCCACCCGGATCGTCATTACTGGGTAAGTCCGCACGCGATGTCTGGATGCGGAAAATCTACGGTATCGCGATGGTTGCTTTACACCGTGGTGGCGAAACCATGTTCGAAGGGGACCATATTCGCGATATACCCCTCGAGACCGGCGACACGCTGCTGGTACATACCACCTGGAAAGCGCTTGGGCGTCTCGAGAAAGATCGCAATTTCGTCATAGTAACCAGTGAATATCCGCGCGAGGAAACGCGACCCAACAAGGTTGGTTGGGCCGGTTTCTTTTTAGCCACCGCACTGTCGCTGGTTTTGTTTACCGATCTGCGTCTTTCGGTGGCACTGATGACCGGAGCCATCGGCATGGTGCTGTCCGGTGTATTGAAAATGGAAGAGGCCTACGAATCGGTATCCTGGAGTACCGTTTTCCTGCTCGCCAGCCTGATTCCACTCGGTCTTGCGGTGGAAACCAGCGGCACTGCAAGATGGATTGCAGAACAAACCCTGCTGGTAGTCGGCGATATGCCAGTCTGGATCATCCAGGTCTCGGTTGCCTTGCTGGCGACATTTTTTACCCTGGTCATGTCGAATGTCGGGGCAACCGTATTGCTCGTGCCACTGGCAGTCAATATTGCGGTCGGCGTGGACGCAGACCCGGCTATTTTTGCATTGACCGTCGCGCTGGCAACTTCAAATTCATTTTTATTGCCTACCCACCAGGTGAATGCGCTGATCATGGGTCCGGGTGGCTATCGGGTTCCCGATTTTTTGAAAGCCGGTATCTTTATGACCATCCTGTTCCTGGCGGTAATGATGGTCATGATGAACCTCATTTACTGAGATTGCAGGCAGGCTGTGTTGTCCTCGGTCTAAAATCGCCATAACTCTATTCTCCATGCTTTCGATAATGCTTATATTCCTTCTCCCCTTTGGGGAGAAGGCTAGGATGAGGGGGGTGCAACGAAGTTACTATGATATCCTGCATTTCTACTAACTTTTTAACCCTCACCCTAACCCTCTCCCAAAATTGGGAGAGGGGACTAGTAGCCGGTGGGTTCAGGCATTAAATGCCGATTATTAAGTAGTTCCCACTGGCCTCTTACCGGAACT
>JACZQS010000105.1 GCA_022545625.1 Pseudomonadota bacterium | reverse complement strand
ACCCCTGTGGGTGTCTGCCGTTGTTTACCTCGCCGCGAATTGGCGAGGGGATTCACGTAGCCAACCTGGTGCGGGCCAACCACGATCCGTTTACCGAGGTGGACCACTTCCCCGCGTCGCAGGCGGACGTAACGATCAACACGCCGTTTGGACCGGAAACGATTGTAGCGTCCCTGGTAAAGATGTCCGTATCCAGTTTCGTGACGGTGTTCCTGCCAGCGTTTTACATGCGTGTTGGTCATTTGTTGCATAAAGGCCGGCAGGTCGCCATCGTTCTCTGGCCACAGCACAAAATGCCAATGATTGGACAGCAAACAATACGCGCATACTCGCATCGGTCGGGTTCGCAATGTTTCCTGCATGACGCCTTCGAACGCCAAAAAATCCCCTTTCTTATCGAAACGACGCAAACCCTGTGCTACTACTTCGCCGACCAGCCGGGAATCGATATTTTTAGTCTCGACCAGATCGCTTGCAATTTCGAGAAAAGTCAAAGCGCGTCGTGCATCGCCATCAGCGGCATTGACTAGCATCTGGCGGGCATCATCATCAATCGATAGACCAAGATTACCCAGGCCATCCCGCTTATCCTCCAATGCGCGGTGTAAAACTTTATCTAAATCATCGGTGGATATGGGTTTCAGTACATAGGTACGAGTTCGCGAAAGTAATGCGTTATTTAATTCGAAAGACGGATTTTCTGTGGTCGCACCGACGAATAATAATGTGCCATCCTCGATAAAAGGCAGGAAGGCATCTTGCTGGGATTTGTTAAAGCGGTGCACTTCGTCGACAAACAGCACGGTTCTGCCCTGGTGTTGCCTGGCCAGTTCAATCGCTTCACGTATCTCCTTAACCCCGGAGAGAACCGCAGAGATGGTAAGAAACCTGGCGTCAGAATACTCTGCAATGAGCCGGGCGATGGTAGTTTTGCCGGTGCCCGGTGGACCCCAGAACAACATCGAGTGGAGCTTGTTGGACTCAATTGCCTGGCTTAAGGGTTTGCCAGCACCGAGTATATGGGATTGCCCAACAACCTGATCGATCTGGCGCGGTCGCATGCGATCTGCAAGTGGTGCAAAGGCTTTATCGGCAGTAAATAGATCACTCATAGTTACTGATTCTAGTTACTGGCTTAAAATTTGGTTAGCCGCCGGCGCCGAATACATCCACGCCTGCGGGCGGAACAAACTTGAAGGTGTCTGGATTGTGCACGACATTCAGGCGTATATTATCGAATACAATTTGCGTGCTCTGGCCAAATTTATCGCGTAGTTCCATTGCTTTTAGCGCACCATCCTCGAGGCCGAGATAAACGTCGGTATAGTCCATGTCGCGTGATTTAGGTTCGAGTTTCACCCAGTATAAAAATTTTCGTTGCCCTATTTCGCTGATATTAAATTCAGAGCCAAGTTTGTCCTGGCGCATTAATATCATGATTGGGGCGGCTGCCAGGCCGGCTGTCATCGGTTTAACAGTCACCTGGTCAAGATCGACATCGTAAATCCATAGTTCCCTGCCATCGGCAATAATTTGTTGCTCGTAGGGCGTGGTATAAATCCAGGAAAATTTACCTGGTCGCTGAATCGCTACCTTGCCACTGCTTTGTTGTACGATTTTTTTCTCATCGTCGAGTACTGTTTGCTTGAAATTTGCAGTCAAATTATCGAGTTTAGCCAGTGCGTCATTCAGACGTTTTTCGGCACTCTGCGCGAAAGCGGGCGATGTCAGGCCGCAGATTACAGTGAATAGCAATACGAGGTGTCTCATGAACTAGTCCATTGTCGGTGGGGGTGGTGCCAGTACTTCGCGGCTCCCATTGGTTTGCACCAACGATACAACGCCTGCTATCTCCATTTCTTCGATCATCCGGGCCGCTCGGTTGTAGCCAATTTTTAATCGGCGCTGAACATACGATATTGAAGCCTTGCGCGTTTCAGTGACGACCGCGACTGCTTCATCGTACAGCGGATCAATCTCTTCACCATTGGAATCCCTTGCGCCCTCGCCTGGCAAAACGGGCATCGGCGACTCCTCGAGTATATTGTAGATATAATTGGGAGCACCCGACTTCTTGATCTCTTCGATTACCGCATGTACTTCTTGGTCGTCGACAAATGCGCCATGAATCCTTTCGGGTACGCTGGTACCGGGCGGCAGGTACAACATGTCGCCGTGGCCGAGTAAAGATTCGGCACCCATTTGATCCAGAATAGTTCGGGAGTCCACCTTTGACGACACCTGAAAAGCGATACGAGTTGGTATATTGGATTTTATCAAACCGGTGATGACATCGACCGAAGGTCTCTGCGTAGCTAACAACAGGTGTATTCCAGAGGCACGGGCCTTCTGCGCGAGCCGGGTGATGAGTTCTTCGACTTTCTTGCCGACGACCATCATCAGGTCCGCGAATTCGTCGACTACGACGACGATATAAGGAAGCTTGTCGAGGTCTTCGGGTTCGGCATCCGGGTTGAGTAGACGCTGGCTACCGTCAAACAATGGATCCGCAATTGGCCTGCCCGCAGATTTTGCGTCACCCACTTTACGGTTATAGCCGGATATGTTACGTACACCCAGTGAAGCCATCAATTTATAACGGCGCTCCATTTCCGCAACACACCAACGCAACGCATTGGCGGCCTCCTTCATATCGGTGACCACCGGTGCTATTAAATGTGGGATACCCTCGTAAATATTCAGTTCCAGCATTTTCGGGTCGATTAATATCAGGCGAACTTCATCCGGGGTGGCCTTGTAAAGTAAACTGAGCAGCATGGCGTTAATTGCGACAGACTTGCCCGAGCCGGTGGTTCCCGCAACCAGCAGGTGAGGCATTTTGGCGAGGTCTGCAACAACCGCTTCGCCGCTGATATCCTTGCCGAGGGCAAGTGTGAGCGGAGATTGCGACTGGTCAAAGCTACGCGATCGAATGATTTCGCTCAGCACCACCAGTTCACGATGTTCGTTCGGAATTTCCAGTCCCATGACTGATTTGCCAGGAATGATCTCAACCACACGAACCCCGGAAACTGAAAGAGACCTTGCCAGGTCTTTTGCCAGATTACTGATCTGGTTAACCTTGACGCCCGGGGCTGGCAAAATTTCAAACCGGGTAATTACCGGGCCGGGGTGTACCGACTCCACCTGAATTTCAATACCAAAATCGAGCAGTTTTAATTCCAGTTGTTTAGACATAGCCTCCAGTGCGGTTTCGCTATATCCAGCGACTCCAGGTTTTGGGTCGTTCAGTAAAGCCAGTGGGGGAATAGAACTAGCGCTTTTACCATTGGCGTGAAACAGCGGTATCTGTTTCTCTTTCTCGACGCGTCCGCTTTGCTCGACCTGCATTACCACGGGTTCAATTTTTAACGGTTTGCGATTTTCCTGCTTCTTTCTCTGCTCACTAAAAACCTGTTCGCGCTGTGAGCGATTTCGATTCCCCTCGAACCTGTCGATCAGCAGATGGTACTGATCAATAATTTTGTCGATCGCGATCAGCGTATATTTACCAATGTTGTCTGCGACAGCGAGCCATGAAATTCCTGAAAACAGGGTCAGGCCAGCCAGAAATAGTGCCAGGTATAACACGGTAGCACCCAGAAACCCGAGACCCTGCGAGAAATAGTTACCAGCAATTTGACCGAGAATGCCACCTGCATCGGCTGGCATAGTACTCGGCTCGACGCCAAAATGCAGGCTCGACAGCGCACATCCGGAGATCAGTGTTACGATGAAGCCAGCCCATCGTATCAACAGCATTTGATAACGTTCCTCGGTGCTATAGTGACGGGTTTTAACCAGGATAATACCGTTGAAATAAATCATAACCGGTAACAGAAAGGCCAGGAAACCAAACAGGTAAAAGGAAAGATCAGCTATCCAGGCGCCGGCTACCCCGGCAAAATTCTGAATCTCGCTATTCGTGCCACTGTGTGACCAGGCCGCATCCTGGGCATTGTAACTGTATAATGCCACCAGTATGTAGCTGGCCACCGCAAATGAAATCAACATGCCTGCTTCGCGCAGTCGCTGATTGATGTGATCGGCGAATATTAGTCTTTGATCCTCGATACTCGATCTGGATTTAATTTTTGCCTGTGCCACTTGAATCTATATTAATTTAGCCAGCCGCTATTCTACATGATCAGGTAGTTGCTGAGCCATATAACAATTGGAAACTCAGAACAATTTACATCTGCTTGAAAATTAGCACTGAAGCACCATTTCAAGAATTATCGCCTTATCACAAATGCATATTTACATTACCGGGCGAACATTTACTATAAGTCGCCCTAATGTTCGCCAACCAGGATTCAGGAAATACTATGTCTGACAAACAACATCGCCGCGCCATTATTCTGGGTTCCGGACCTGCTGGATATGCAGCTGCGGTGTATGCCGGCCGGGCTAACCTGAAACCAATGGTGATTACCGGTATTGAATCGGGTGGGCAGTTAATGACCACTATCGACGTCGATAACTGGCCGGGTGACGTTGAGGGACTGACCGGACCGGTATTAATGCAACGCATGCAACAACACGCTGAACGCTTCGATACAGAGGTTGTTTTTGATCATATTCATACTGCATTTTTAAATGAAACGCCGAAGCGTTTGATCGGTGACAGCGGTGAATATACCTGTGATGCGCTTATTATTGCGACCGGTGCGAGTGCGATTTACCTGGGCGAAGCCTCGGAGCAAAAATTTCAGGGCAAGGGTATTTCCGCCTGTGCAACCTGCGACGGTTTTTTCTTCAAGAATCAAAAGGTCGCGGTCATCGGTGGCGGTAATACAGCAGTCGAGGAAGCGCTTTATCTTTCCAATATTGCCAGTCACGTCACCCTGGTGCATCGCCGCGATGCACTCAGAGCTGAGAAAATATTGCAGGGTCAGCTGTTCGACAAGGCAGAAAACGGCAATATTACTATCGAGTGGTTTAACCGGTTTGACGAAGCCCTGGGTGATGATAGTGGCGTCACCGGCCTGCGAATTCGTAACGTAAAGGACGATTCGACCAGGGAACTTGATCTCTCAGGTATTTTTATCGCGATCGGGCACAAGCCCAATACGGCAATATTTGCTGACCAGGTCGATATGGTAAACGGTTATATTACGGTCAAAAGTGGTATCGATGGAGATGCGACCGCTACCAGTGTAGAGGGTGTGTTTGCGGCCGGCGATGTGATGGATCACGTTTACCGGCAGGCCGTCACGTCGGCGGGATCGGGTTGTATGGCGGCCCTCGATGCTGAAAAATACCTGGATGCCAGGGGTTAGCCTGTCTATTTTAATCAGGTAATCTTCTTTAACAGGTAGCCTAAATGTCTGACTCGAAAGTCAGTATATGCAACAGTCTGTCGGAAATAGATGAATCCAGCTGGGATGTTTTGGGTGAACCCGATTATCCCTTCACCCGGCATGCATTTTTGTTCGGTCTTGAGCAACATGGTTGCCTGGAGCCATTTGGTTGGCATCCGGTTTATTTTTTAATCTATGAAGGGTCGGTACTAGCAGCCGCGCTACCTTGCTATATCAAGACCAATTCTTATGGCGAACTCGTATTTGACCATGCCTGGTCGCAGGCATACCAGCGCAGTGGGCTGGATTATTATCCAAAACTGGTCACTGCGATACCCTATACGCCTGCCACCGGCGAACGGTTTCTGATTAACCAGGCACTCGTCAGCAACGACGGTGATGCCCAGGACTATCGTTTGTTACTCAGTAGTGCGGCGATTAAATTTTGCCAGGAACAGCGGCTTAGTTCATGGCACATCCTGTTTGCCCATGCCCGGATATTGCGATTGCTCGAGAGCAAAACTATCATGCTGCGATCCGATATCCAGTTTCACTGGCAAAACCAGCAATATACCGATTTTGAAGATTTTCTCAGCCGCTTAAATTCGCGTAAGCGCAAGAATATCCGCAAGGAGCGAATCGCAGCCCATCAGCAAGGACTGGAGATCAAAATGTTCGAAGGTCATGAGCTCGATGCCCGGGAATGGTTGAGGGTCCATGAGCTGTATGCTGCCATCTACCAGCGTAAGTACGGCACTGCGACGCTAACCCCGGCTTTTTTACAGCATCTCGGTAAATCGCTCGGTGACAGGGTTCTCGTGGCAACCGCACGGGATGCAGACGAAATAGTCGCGGCCTCGTTATTCTTTCGTAGCGATAGCCATCTCTATGGACGAATCTGGGGATGCGAAGGCTACACACGCGATCTGCACTTCGAGTGCTGTTATTATCAGGGAATCGAATATTGCATTAACAGGCAGTTAGAGTGGTTTGATCCCGGTGCCCAGGGGGAACATAAAATGAGCCGCGGTTTCTTACCGCGCAAGACCTGGTCGGGGCACTGGATTAGCCAGGCCGAATTTCGTACTGCGATAGCTGGTTTCCTCCAACAGGAGCAGCAATATATCGAGGACTACCAGGCCCAGCTAATGCAGCATTCGCCTTATCGAAAAGACCAGAATTGATAGCCTGGATGATATTTCAGTTCAATTTAATCCTGTAAACCATTGTTTATGAAGATAATATTGGAACTGTATTTGGAAATAAAATAAATGAGTAATAATGCATCATGGAAAATTTTGGTTAATCTCATAACCCGTTGATTATAAGCCATATTATTAGCGTAATTAGACGGTATAGAGCCAGGTAAAATTAACCAATATACTTAATAATTAAGGTTAACTTAAGTTTATAACCAATTGATTAAATGACATATTACTTCGACTATATTGTCAACGCATTTGCGCTGAGGCTAGTTTCGGCATGGTCCCCTGGCTAGACCCCTTTAATCCCCCCTACTTTCCGGATACTGATACAGCACTGGACGAACCCAGGGGTTTACTCGCCGCGGGTGGAAAGCTCAGTATTGACTGGTTGCTGGTTGCCTATCGCCAGGGCATATTTCCGTGGTTCAGTCATCGGGAACCTATCTTGTGGTGGTCACCCGCGCCACGTACGGTGATATTTGCCGAAAGTTTTCATTCGAGTAGAAGCCTGAATAAATTATCGCGCAAGAACCGATATCGAATAACCCGAAACCAGGCATTTGAAGCTGTGATTAATCAATGTGCAGCGCCTCGAACTAATCAACCAGGCACCTGGATTATCGAGGAGATGATCGACGCCTATATTGCGATGCACGAGGCAGGATTTGCCCACTCGATAGAATGCTGGAATTCCAGGAATAAACTGGTAGGTGGTCTGTACGGAATTTCCCTGGGAAAAGTTTTTTTCGGTGAATCGATGTTTAGCCTGGAGGCCAATACCTCAAAGCTATGCCTGAAAGATCTGCTTGAATCCGGTAGTTACCATTTTATCGATTGCCAGTTACCCACCGATCATTTGACCTTGCTGGGTGCGACTGACATCAGCAGGGACGAATTCGAGCAATTGCTCGACCAGCTTGCTTAAGATATCCAACCCTGCTTGTGGGTTCCGGCTATCTAGTAAACCTTGTAGATAAAGTTTCCAGTAATCACTTTACGACAAGATAAAGTGGGCGGACGCGCCCGCGATTATTTCCGGTTCTACGATTCTTTGCCTATTGGAATATATGGGTTACGGTATCGTCCGGTTTATGCGGACGATCAGGGCGTGACTGTTCTAGATAATCCAGTTCATGAGTTTTGTGTTGGCCACAATATTTTAAACAGGACATCGGTGCGGTCGATGCCTTCTTCCACAGGTATTCCAGTTCATGCCACATGGGAGATTGTACAATTTCGTCGAGGG
>JACZQS010000371.1 GCA_022545625.1 Pseudomonadota bacterium | reverse complement strand
CGAGCATATTGAACGTCTGGTCCGTGAGCGCGAAAACTCGGTATATCTACCGGGCATTGAACTAAACAAAAATATCAGACCCACTGCATCGAAGCAGGAATGTATGCAGCACGCACAAATAGTACTCATCGCGATTCCGAGCAAGGCCTTTCGCGATTTCATTCAATCACTGAAAGCGCATATTGGTCCCGATATCCCGGTGTTCTGGGCTAGCAAGGGCTTTGAAATTGAAAGCGGAAAGTTTTTGCATCAACTGGTTCGCGAGGAATTACCGCAGCATCATTACGGCGTCATATCCGGTCCGACCTTCGCATCCGAGGTGGCTCGTGGGTTGCCTGCCGCGATTACCTGCGCCGGTGATGACGATGCGGCTACCTCCGGTTTTGCCCGATTACTTCATGGTAATCGTTTTCGTTGTTATACCTCCAGTGATGTTATCGGAGTCGAACTGGGCGGTGCGTTGAAAAATATACTTGCCATTGCTGTTGGTGCAGCTGATGGGTTGGGGTTTGGGGCAAATACACGAGCGGCCTTAATGACACGCGGTTTTTCAGAGGTAATGCGCCTGGGTCAAAGTCTGGGCGCTCGCCAGGAGACACTGATGGGATTAGCTGGTCTCGGTGACCTGATATTAACCTGTACCGATGACCAGAGTAGAAATCGTCGATTCGGACTCGCAATTGGAGAAGGAAAGACGATTCAGGAAGCGGAAATAGAGGTGGGCCAAACCGTGGAGGGCTTGCGCGCCGCTAAGGCAATTGACACCATGTCGAAGCGGCTCGGCCTCGATCTACCGATAATGGATCAGGTATATCAAGTCCTGTACGAAGGCAAAAACCCGCTAGATGCGGTTAATTCGCTGGAAAACAGACCTCAAAGAGCAGAACTGGGCGACTAGCCCGCTATTGTAAGGTGTATCAGGATACAGTGAGTAATCGCATTAACCTTTTACTCTCGCAGAGACGCGGAGCATTAACAGGTTCGCACTAGTTCACGGTCAATATTTGGTCTTCATGGCGATAGATTTTTCCTGGCGAGGTCTATTGGAATTCCTGTTGCCGCCAGGCCTCGTAAACTGCAATCGCCACCGTATTGGCCAAATTGAGGCTTCTCGAATCCTCGACCATCGGAATTCTAAGCTTTTTGTCACTATCGAGTGAATCGAGAATTTCATCAGGTAATCCGCGACTCTCGGGACCGAATAACAGGGCATCCCCTGGCAGGTATTTCACCTCGCTGTAAGTTCGCTTTGCCCTGGTGCTGAAGCCATATAAACGGTTGATTCTACTCCGTTTAATAAACTCTTTAAATGACCGGTAAGTATATACCTTTGCCCATTCTCGATAGTCGAGCCCTGCCCTTCGCAGTAGCTTGTCTTCGAGTCTAAACCCTATCGGTTCGATCAGATGTAACTGACTCCCGGTATTCGCTGCCAGGCGAATAATATTGCCGGTATTTGGAGGAATTTCAGGCTCTAAAAGCACAATGTTGAACATAATTTTATTTATTCGGGTATTCAACTTGAATTATGCCAATTATGAACAATAATATTTAATAATCACAATAAGTTATGCCGATTTCTTTAAGCTAACTCTAGATTAATTAGTAGCCCTGGTATCTTAAGAGACAAACGAAAATGGAATTTATCGTTTGTGGTCCCCTGAGAATTCAACGAGGAATTATTCAGAAGTACCAGTAAAAATCAAATAGCATTCGGGGAAAAATATGGTTGGCCTGTTTTCATCGGCACAACAAAACAAGCAGATCGGACTCGATTTTCAGTCCGGTGGTGTTGCCGTGGTTCAGGTCCAGTCGGGTAAGAAACGAGCTGGCAGGCTATTGCATAGCGAGTTTTTACCGGCTGTCGGACAGCAGGCGCAGTCGCAGGCGCTGGGTAACTGGGTAGGCAATAACCGTGCGCAAAAATCATCCTGTGTTTGCCTGCTTGCCGACGATGATTACGATGTATATCAGATTGAAAAACCGCAGGTCGAGGCAACTGAACTAAATCAGGCCCTGGGCTGGTGTATCAAAGATTTGATCGATTACGATGTTGACTCTGCGGTGATCGACAGTTATCCGATGCCAGTCTCGAGTAAAAATAATACCCAGCAGCTAAGCGTGGTATCAGCCCGGGAATCGGTTGTGGGCTCGTACGTTGACTGCATCCAATCGGCCGGGCTGAAGCTGACCGCAATCGATGTTCCCGATCTGGTCGGCAAAAACCTTGAATGCAT
>JACZQS010000104.1 GCA_022545625.1 Pseudomonadota bacterium | reverse complement strand
CCAATCAACCTGTGGATTAAACTACATCGATGTTTACGGTCGAAGCGGACTCTATCCTGTTGGCGGCTTCCCGGCCACTCTCGGTATGGAAGGGGTTGGAACCGTCGAATCCGTGGGTGATGGAGTCAGCTCAGTGTCTAATGGAGATCGCGTTGCCTATGCGATGCAAATTGGAGCCTATGCCGAGGCTCGTCTGATCGATGCCGACCAGCTGGTGAAAATTCCTCAGGGTATTAGCGATCAAACCGCAGCGGCGATGATGTTAAAGGGTCTGACCGCGCATTATCTTTTGTTTCGCACCTACCCGGTGCGTAGCGGTGACTCTATCCTGGTATATGCAGCAGCAGGCGGGGTAGGATTGATATTGTGCCAGTGGGCCAGTCTATTAGGCGCGACGGTAATAGGATGTGTTGGCTCAGAGGATAAAGCCGAGCTTGCGAAGGCGAATGGTTGCGACCACACGATCCTGTATCGTGACGAAGACATCCCTGCTCGCGTGCGCGAAATTACCGACGGTGAGGGTGTAGCAGCAGCCTACGATTCCATTGGAAAAGCTACCTTTGAAGCGTCTCTGGATTCATTGCGACCGTTTGGCGTGCTTGCGACCTATGGCAATGCGAGTGGCCCGGTAGAACCATTTAACCCGGGAATTCTGGGGCCGAAGGGATCGCTTTATGTTACCCGCCCCACTTTGGCTACACATGTCGCGACCCGGGCATTACTGGAACAGGGCAGCAAGCGACTGATTGAGGTGGTCGAAAATAATAAGGTCAAAATACATGTTAATCAGACTTTCGACCTGGCCGATTGTGCTGAAGCGCACCGCAATCTTGAGGCTCGAAGCACGACGGGTTCAACTGTACTTGTCATTTAATTAGTCATTCTTCATTTAATATTGAAAGCCTCAGCAGAGTAAAATTTAACTATTTTCCCCTGCTCCGGTCGGCCCGATGCAGACGCACAAGGGAAAAAATTCAGATACCTGCATGCCTGCAGATATTTTAAATTTTAGCCTTATAAATCATACACATATAAAAAGGCATAAACCAACGATTTAACCCACCCTGATTTTCTATTCTGTCTGAATAAATATCATGTGAAGCGCGTCACAAAAAAATCGAACAGATTACCTGTTATGGTTAACTGTTATGTATATATTTCAATTACTCTGTATCTGTTTCTAAAACAGTTAGTAGCTATAATTAGCGGCGTAAACAAACACAGCCGCCCGGTCTCGTCCCCCTGGCAGCATTTATCAGGAGAAACCATAATGACTACTTTGAGATTACCTAACTTCGTTAACGATATTGACATCAGTTCAGCCGTGTACGGCATTGTACAGCGCATTGAAGCAGCATCGGTCAAGGTCCTGGACACTTTGGCAATCTGGGAAGCACGTTCCCAGGAACGTCAGCAGCTGTCAAAATTGAGCGATCGCATGCTTGTAGATATTGGCCTGACTCGCGACCAGGTCGCAGTTGAAGTAGGCAAGTATTTCTGGCAGCAATAGTCTTGCCCGGTGCGAGCACGCACCACAATGGACGAATCAAATCCGTGCAGGGACGCATGGATTTGATATCCAATTTACCTATCTACCGCATACCAGCCCAAACTGTACGGCTATTGTTTGAGCCGGTAGCCGGACTTGAACATCCACCACACCAGCAGTAAACAGGAAAGTAAAAAAATAGTGATCATCATCAGGCTAATACCTACCCCAACATCTGCGACCTCAAAAAAACTCCAGCGAAAGCCACTGATCAGGTAGAGAACCGGGTTAAATAAAGTGACTGTTTGCCAGACCGGGGGCAACATATTTACCGAATAAAAACTGCCCCCGAGAAATACCAGCGGTGTGATAATCAGCATCGGAATCAATTGCAACTTTTCAAAATTTGTCGCCCACAAGCCGATGATAAATCCGAACAGGCTGAAGGATATGCAGGTTAATATCAGAAAAGTCACCATCCAGACTGGATGGGCAACTTCCAGATCGACAAACAGGTTAGCGGTAATCAGGATAATAGTACCGAGGATTAGTGACTTAGAAGCTGCGGCGCCGACATAGCCGACGATTATTTCAAAAAACGAAATAGGGGCCGACAACACTTCATAGATCTGACCGGTAAATTTAGGGAAAAAAATTCCAAACGAGGCATTCGCAATGCTCTGCGTCAACAGCGACAACATCACCAGACCCGGCACGATAAACAAACCATATGGCACGCCTTCTACCTGTTCGATTCGAGAACCGATTGCTGCACCGAACACGACAAAATACAGCGAGGTAGAAATTACCGGTGAAGCGATAGATTGTAAAAGGGTGTTCCAGGCACGCAACATTTCAAATTTGTAAATGACCCTGATGGCTTGAAAGTTCATGCTTGCGATCTCACCAGGTTAACGAATATTTCTTCCAGCGAAGTCTGCCTGGTTTTCAGGTCTTTCATCGACAGACCGGCTTCGTTCAAGCTCTGTAACAATGCGGTGATGCCGGTTCGCGTCGAATGTGTATCGTAGGTATAAGTCAGTTGATTACCATCATCCGAAATTTCTAGCGCATATTTGGCCAGACTTTCGGGTATATCCACGATCGGATGCTTAAGGTCAAGAATTAACTGCTTTTTACCCAATTCGTGCATTAAAGTTTTCTTGTCACCGACCAGTACTAGCTCGCCATTACTGATTATTCCCACCCGGTCGGCTATCTCCTCGGCCTCTTCAATATAATGGGTGGTCAAAATAATCGTCACGCCGGATTCCTGCAGACCCCGTACCAACCTCCACATATCGCGACGGAGCTCGACATCTACCCCGGCGGTGGGTTCGTCGAGGAATAATATCCTCGGCTCGTGTGATAATGCCTTGGCAATTAGCACACGGCGCTTCATACCCCCAGACAAGGTCATCAGTGCGTTGTTCTTTTTATCGTAGAGTGATAAATCCTTGAGCAATTGCTCGATATAGGCTGGGTTGGGTTTTTTACCGAACAGCCCGCGACTGAAGCTTACCGTGTTCCAGACCGTATCGAACGCGCCGAGAGTAAGTTCCTGTGGTACCAGCCCTATTAGATCACGGGTGATTCGATATCCGCTGACAATATCGTGTCCGGCGACAGTCACCGATCCAGAACTCGCTGAGACTATGCCACATATCGTCGAAATCAGGGTTGTTTTTCCCGCACCGTTAGGCCCGAGCAAGGCGAGTATTTCGCCCTCATAGATTTCCAGATCAATATTCTTGAGCGCCTGATCACCGGTATTGTAGGTTTTCGATAAATTTGAAATTTTGACGATAGCTTTCATCGCGCGATTCTACTATCAGCGAATACACATGCATATCGATTATTTAATGATGGCAAGACTCTATTCTGCGCGGGAATTAATTATCCGCTTTATAGCTTTAAGTGAAATATTTATACTCGTCTGAAGCGCTTACGCCAATCATGCACCTGCCAATGACCAGTTTCAATTTTCATTCCGAACCCCTGCAGGATATCTGGCTTGATGCCTATGGGCACCTGAACGAAGCCTACTACCTGCTGCCGTTTAGCAATGCTACCTGGAAGCTCCAGGATCATTTTGGCATCGGCGTTGATTACTTCGATGAAACCGGGTGCGCGCTCTATACGGTTGAGACTCACCTTCGCTATCTGAGCGAAGTTCGATCCCCGGCTGTAATGGATATCGAATCGATCATACTTGGATCCGACCCAAAGAAAATCTGGTTTGCCCATTCGATGATGGTGAACGGTATCCTATGCGCAACCGGTGAGTTCATGGTTTTGCATTATGCTACCCGTGAATCGCGTACTATTGAGATGCCCAAATCGGTACAGGCGGCACTTAAGCAGGTGCTGGTCCCCATAACACCGGATTGGGCCGGACGCCATATCAGTTTACCTAGATCTTAGAAAGTCTCCTTCCACGGACGTAAATCAATTTCGAGGCTCCAGGCGCTGCGATGTTGGTTTAATACCGATAAATACACCTCGGCAATCGCATCTGGTTCCAGCATTGCATCGTCGGCATTTGACGAGGGATTAGCGCTACCCAGACTCCGCCCCGGAGATGCGATCGAGCCATCGATAATAAAGTGCGCAATATGAATATTTTGGGGTCCCAGTTCACGTGCCAGGCTCTGGGTCAGTCCACGCAAGGCGAACTTACCCATTGCGAACGGTGCATACCCGGGGAACCCCTTTATACTAGCCGTTGCCCCGGTAAAAAAGATGGCACCACTACCGGCTGACTGCATTCGTCTGGCTGCCTGCTGCGCCACCAGAAATCCCCCGTAACCGGTTAACAATAAAGACCGCCGAACCGCCGACGGGTCAAGTTCAGCAACGGGTCCGGCGGTAAAAGCACTGGCGTTGTACAGTACCAGATCAGGTGTGCCAATAGATTTATCCACCTGCTTAAAAAGATTAGCCACCTGATCGGCTTCGGTTGCATCGCAGGCAATAGCAATTGCGTCGATCTCCTGCTTTAAGGCATCCAGCTTGTCGATATTTCGCGCCGCAAGCGCTATATCAGCCCCCTGCCTGGCAAGCGCTCGTGCAAACGAGGCACTGACTCCACTTCCTGCACCTACTATTAATGCCTTTAACGACATCACTTCTCCGAATCGATTATGGGCAGAATAAATTATAGGCCGAAGGATATCATCAAATTAATATACCCAGGAACCTGTTGAATTGGGATGTTCGTCTCGACAGATAGAGGACCTGAGCTGGACCATCGTTTCGCTAACCGGGTGGATAACGCAATAATGCGTCGAGTTGATCGGCAATCTCAGCCCAGTCCGCATCTTCGTCCTTTATCTGTTTTAAAAAAGATGCTTGCGAAGCATTCCAGTTGTTGCTTCGTGCAATTCGATATTGCCCGGTAAAGGTCGATGATTATCGATGAATGTTTCGATGGCCGAGTCTGTACTTTCCAGACCCAATTGTTGAAAAAGAGAGGATTGCGAATGAATAGGTGTTTCCATAATTGCCTCTGTACCAGGATCATATTTCAACTGTATTATAACCCATGAGGTATCAATAGAAGCATAAGGTCAGGTCTTTCATTCATGATCCCCTTGCTGCTAAACTCGGCACATGATAAAAACAGAACAGGATTAAACTATGGCCAGGCTCTTTCGTCTGTTCATCGGAAAGTGGTATTCAAATTTCAATAATCAAATATTTGACCCGTTGTATGCCGCTTAGGACTTTCAATCTTCCCAATTTGGTTAGCTCAATTAGGGTAGGCCTGGCGCCGGTGCTGGTTTATTTTGCTATTAATCAGATGGAAGCCTGGTTCCTGGGCGTATTATTATTTTCCGGTTTCACCGACATTCTGGATGGTTTCCTGGCCAGAACTCTGAATCAAATTACTGCACTCGGCGCACATCTGGACAGCTGGGGCGATTTTGCTATCTACAGCACCATGGCTATTTGTGCCTGGATTCTCTGGCCGGATATTGTAGAGCGTGAAATGCTCTACTTCGCCATGATTATAGCGAGTTTTTCCATTCCTATAGCCATCGGCCTGATTAAATTCAGGGGCTTGACCAGTTATCATACCTGGAGTGTGAAAGTAGCGGTGGCAGTGACTTTTACTGGTTACGTTCTGCTATTCGCGGAATTAGCGCAATGGCCATTTGTACTGGCGAGCCTGGCTTGCGTCTATGCCGGAATTGAACAAATTCTGATTACTCTGACCATGAATCGCGAACGTGTCAATGTCAGTTCCATCTGGGCGGCGATGAAATATGAGCAGCTTGTGGACGACTAATACAAGATAAATGGCAGCTGTAAAAATTACCAGCCGCCAAAACAAGGGGATTTCCAATGTCAGATCTGTGGCGACAGCCTGCTTGTGAGCTAGCAAAACTGGTCAAAAATGGCGAAGTTTCTGCAGTAGAAGTAACCGAGAGCGCGCTCGCTCGCATCGATGAGGTGAATCCTGTGATCAACGCCGTGGTCACCGAGATGCCGGAAGAAGCTTTATCTGCAGCGCATCGAATTGACGAAGCGATCGCCAAAGGAAACAAAACTGGGATACTGAGTGGCGTCCCGGTTACTATCAAAGTTAATGTAGACCAGGTTGGCCACGCGACAACTAATGGTTTGCAATTGCAACGCGACCTGATTGCTACCACCGATAGCCCGGTAGTATCAAATCTGCGTAAAGCCGGGGCAATCATTGTCGGGCGTACCAACACCCCGGCATTTTCGTTACGTTGGTTCACCCGCAACAGTATCCACGGCCATACCCTTAATCCACATAACCCGGCCATTACCCCTGGCGGTTCATCCGGTGGTGCAGCGGCCGCAGTGGCCAGCGGCATCTGTGCGATTGGGCAGGGCTCCGATATCGGTGGTTCGATTCGTTACCCGGCTTACGCCTGTGGGGTCCACGGCCTGCGCCCAAGCCTGGGGCGAATACCGGCAATGAACTTCACCGGGCCGGATCGACATATCGGCGGTCAGCTAATGGCTGTGTCGGGTCCGCTGGCAAGGTCAATTGCCGATATACGCATCGCTTTCGAGGCGATGGCGATGGAAGATTTGCGCGATCCCTGGTGGACACCGGTACCGCTAAATCTACCCCTAAAAAGAAAATGCGCGGCACTCACGGTCAATCCCGATGGGCTCGACGTCGTGCCCGAGGTGGGACAGGCACTTCGTGATGCAGCTAAGAAACTCGAAAATGCGGGCTGGAAAGTAACCGAAACAGAATGCCCTCCTTTACGCAAACCGGCCCTGCTACAGGCAATACTCTGGCTGGCCGAGTACCGTCGCAACCCACAGGTTATCGCGGACGAAAACGACCCGGATGCAAATTTTATCTATGCACAAATGGATGCCCTGTGCCCCGATACCGATTTAAACGGGCTATTAGATACGATTCAAACCCGCGCCACTTTAGTCCGTGAATGGCAATTATTTCTGGATGAGTATCCGGTATTAATTTGCCCGGTATCGGCAGAATTACCCTTCCCGGACCAGCTCGATGTAGAGTCACCCGCTGCGTTTAGACGCGTCATGGAAGCCCAGCTTACTCAAATTGGTTTACCGTTGATGGGGATACCCGGACTAACGCTTACTACCGGTATGCTCGGCAACACACCGATCGGAGTCCAGCTAGTCGCCGGACGCTATCATGAAAATGCACTATTACTCGCTGGTGAAGCGATCGAACAGCAAGGGGTAGCAATTAGTCCTGTCGACCCTTAGGATCTAGCCTGCATATCGCACCAGTCGGGCTCGGAACAGTGAACGCGAATTAAAACGACATGCCCGGGGGCATCTTCCCTTTCAAACCCCGCATCAGATTCGTCATCCCGCCTTTACCCCGCATTTTTTTCATCATTTTCTGCATTTGCCTGTGTTGCTTAAGCAAACGATTAACATCCTGGATCTGGGTACCCGAGCCGCCGGCCATACGCCTTTTACGAGAACCGTTAATGACTTCGGGTTTACGCCTTTCCTGCGGTGTCATCGAATTAATGATTGCAACCATGCGCTTCATTTGCCTGGCTTGTGCCGGGTCCTGCATCGCTTGCGACACTCCGGCACCCATCCCGGGTAACTTGTCGATCAGGCTGCTTAAACCTCCCATGTTTTCCATCTGGATAAACTGATCGCGTAGGTCCTCGAGGTCGAACCCTTTGCCCTTTCTTACCTTTTTCGCCAGTTTTTCGGCTTTTTCGAGCACGCCCTCCTCGCGGCCGTCGTAGAGAATGAGCGGATGAAGATTGCCGTCGCCGGCCTGGAACACGTTTGCGACACGGACGC
>JACZQS010000370.1 GCA_022545625.1 Pseudomonadota bacterium | reverse complement strand
TTGCCAGCCAGTGGGCCTATATCGTGACGATATCCGGTATCCTCTGGGGCATCGTTATTTTTTCCGAAGTGCATACAATCTGGGTATGGCTCTCGGTGGTAGTCATGATGGCAGGGCTTGCGCTGGTAACTCCGGCAGCCAGGGTGGACCCGAAGCTGGCGGAGCAAACTATTTAAAAAATTAGACCCACCTGAGATTTAAGTTTTTAGAATACAGGAGATTATCCATGAGCTTTGTGATACCTGCGCCACCACCCGCTTCGGTCGAAGTCACTGGTACCGATGACAGATTCCCGGTCCGCCGGATATACTGTATTGGTAGGAATTATCTGGCGCACAGAAAGGAAATGGGTCACGACGATCGTAAGCCACCTTTCTACTTTCAAAAACCAGCCGATGCGCTGCTGGAGACTGGTGGCGAGTTCCCCTACCCATCGCAGTCAGAAAATGTTCATTTTGAGATCGAACTGGTAGTTGCAATTGCAAAGGGTGGCGTCAATATTTCGATCGAAGACGCGCTGGATAATGTATACGGTTACGGCCTGGGCATCGATATGACGCGACGGGATATCCAAAGCGAGGCCAAGCAGGATGGCAAACCCTGGGAGTCTGCGAAAAGCTTTGATCATTCCGCACCGATCTCGCCGATACGCCCGGCAAGCGAAATAGGACACCCGGATTCGGGTAGAATCTGGCTAGCCGTGAATGGTGAAGTTCGCCAGGACAGCGACCTGAATTTGCAGATCTGGAATGTTCAGGAAGGGATTTCTCATTTATCGAAGCTTTACCAGGTAGCACCCGGCGACCTCATTTATACCGGTACGCCCGATGGAGTCGGTCCGATCAATCCTGGGGACCTTATCACCGCCGGTATCGACGGCATCGGTGAACTCGAGATAAAAGTGGTTTGAAAGAATCACCCGATTCAGGGTCTGAAGGTTCCCAGAAGGGTGCCGGAAGACCAGTCATGTCTCCAAGTTCTAATAATAATCATCTGGCGGGTGCCTTGTGGATGGTTGCCGGCGGCTTGCTGTTTGTCGCTGTTGCGGTGACGGTTCGCCTTCTGGGTTCTGATTTGCCTGCAGTAGAGGCCGCTTTCATTCGCTATGTATTTGGCTTACTGATCCTGATTCCAGTTATCCTGCAAATGCAATGGCGCCGGGTCAAGGGTGCAAATTTACGACTTTATGCATTGCGCGGAATTGCACATGGGGTGGCGGTAATGCTCTGGTTTTTTGCGATGGCGCGAATTTCGATCTCGGAAGTTACCGCGATCGGCTATACCACCCCTATCTTCACCGTTATCGGCGCGATTTTGATCTTCGGCGAACGCGTGCGCATCCGGCGAATAATCGCGATCATCATCGGTTTTATCGGCATACTCATAATTCTGCGCCCGGGTTTCGAAAAGATAGAATTAGGCGCGCTCGCACAATTGATTGCGGCACCCTGTTTTGCCATCTCATTCCTGATTGCGAAAAAGCTCACGAATACCGAAAATACGAGTGACACGCTGGTAATGCTGTCGATTTTTTGCACCCTGGCATTAATGCCTGGAGCAATTTACCTGTGGAAAATGCCAACAGTTACCGAGTTGGGCTGGTTATTCCTGGTGGCGGTTTTTGCAACTGCCGGGCATTATGCGATCACCCGGTCGATCGCCAACGCGCCGCTAACTGTGACCCAGCCCTTTTCATTCCTGCAACTGATCTGGGCAATTCTTTTCGGTTACTTAATATTCGGCGAGGTGCCGGATCTGTGGGTGTTAGTCGGTGCTACGATCATCGTCGCTACGATTAGTTACATGTCGCATCGCGAGGCCGCTGCATCGCGCCAGCAAAAACTGCAATCGTCGTCTTCAATGCCGATTTGATCAGCTAATGAGCCTGGATATTTTGCCTCCAGGCACGACCGCTCACACTACTGTGACCACCAGTTCACCGATACCTTCGATGGCAGCAACCATCACGTCACCGCGGACGACCGGGCCGACACCTGCCGGGGTTCCCGACATAATCAGGTCGCCAGCACCAATTTCATAGTATTCGGAAAGATAAGCAATTATTTCAGGCAGCTTCCAAATCATTTGATTCAGGTTACCCTGTTGGCGCGTCTCGTCATTTACACTTAAGCTAATACTGCCGGCTTCGCAATCGCCGATCTCGGAAGCTGGTGAGATCGGACCGACCGGAGCGGATTGTTCGAAAGCCTTGCCAATTTCCCAGGGGCGGCGGGCCGCCTTCAT
>JACZQS010000103.1 GCA_022545625.1 Pseudomonadota bacterium | reverse complement strand
CCAACCCGAGCGAGGTGTTCGCGTTAACGCTCTTTGGTAAGGAATTACCGCTGATCCTGATCGCGATCATGACTTTTATACTCATTAGCAGCAGTGGCACCATGGCCATGGCAGTTAAATTCGGTTATCAAAAAAACCGGAAAATGACCACGATACTGTTAGTCGCAACAGCCCTGTTCGGGATTTTATTCGTCGGTATGCAAGTCTTCGAATGGACCAAGCTGATCGTTCATGATGGCGTACGTCCCTGGGGCAACCCGATGGGCGCAGCCCAGTTTGGCGCCAGCTTTTTCATGATTACCGGTTTTCATGGAACACACGTGACAATCGGCGTGATTTTCCTGTTGATCATGGCCAGAAAAGTGTGGAAAGGATATCTCGATGACCAGAAGCCGGGTTTTTTCACTTCCCGCAGGGCCGGTTACGAGGTCATCGAAATCATGGGCCTGTACTGGCATTTCGTCGACCTGGTGTGGGTGTTTATCTTTGCACTGTTTTATCTTTGGTAGGGGCAACTATGAGTGAAGCAAAAGTAGAAGGGCAACAACACCCGATCGCGGTATATTTCTGGGTCTGGGGTTTGTTGTTTGTACTCAGCACATTGTCTTACATGGTTGACTACCTGCAGTTTCAGGGTCTTCTCAGGTGGTCCCTGATTCTTCTGTTCATGTTCTTAAAAGCCGGGTTTATAGTCGCCGTGTTCATGCATTTGTACTACGAGCGACTGGCCATGGCCTGTGCCATTTTGATACCGACTGGTGCGTTGATGGTGCTGATCGGCCTGATGTCGGCCGAAGCGGGTTACACCAATTTCACGCGCGACGTTTACCTCGACGGCGGTCCCGGAATCATGGTGATGGAAGAGCCGATGAAAAAATAAAATGTAGCGGGGCAGGTAGCCAGTCTTTAGCTTACCGCCCCATCGATCAGGGAAATGTTTTACTGAAGAATTTCGGAATTTTATCCTCGAACCAGACCAGCCAGTAAGGCGTGGCCGATCCTGTTCCAGCCATTTCAATATGCGGGTGTGACTGTTGCAACCTTTCGAGGACGCCTTCCTGGTTGGGCTCCAGGTCGATAAAAAATATGTGCTTGTCGTTCTTGAGGGCTTCGGAAAAGCGGGCGAAGTGAAAGTTGGGCCTGTGCATACCGATCAAGCCTCCCTCCCAGGTACAGAAACCAAGTAGCACAACCGCCAGGAAGATAAAGGGGACCCAGCCCGCCGCGGTATCGGTCCAGCCAGCATAGTAGGCAACGATAAGCGAAATAGCAGATAAGACAACGCCGACCAGGGCACCGAGTTCGGCCGAATGGACAATGTCCTTTTTCATAAACGACTGGACATAGTTTAAATGATCATGATGCGCCACTTCTTCATCGTGCAGGCTTAGCACGTGAATTTGCGGAGTGGTAATACCGGCAGCTTCCAGTTGCTCCTCAAAAGTTTCCAGGTCATCCAAATCATCGCTAATGAAATAATGTCTGAGCAATTTCATGAAAAATCCTATGGTTATTAATTCTGCGCACAGTTTACCGAAATCTATCCAAATTGTAGTGTTATTTTGAGCCAATCGGCATTTGGAAACAACTGTTAAGCCGATGAAGTTGTCGCATATTGGTTGAGTCTGATATTATGCTGCGGATTGATTTGACTGATTTGAAAAACGATATCGATGCACATTTTGCCTGGAGCCCAGACATGAACACCCTGACCTTACCCGTCTGGTCACGGTATTACAAGCTGACCAAACCAAAAGTGGTATATCTGATTGTATTCACCGCGATGGTAGGAATGCTACTCGCAGTCGACGGTGCCGTTCCACTGGATATTTTTGTATTTGGCTTACTCGGTATTGGCCTGGCGGCTGCTTCAGGGGCGGCGATAAACCATGTTGTCGATGAGCATATTGACCAGATAATGGAAAGAACCAGGAACCGCCCTGTAGCGAGTGGTGAGCTGAGTCAAAAAGCAGCGTTGATTTTCGCGCTTTCGATTGGTGCGATTGGTATCATGATGCTGGTATTTTTTGTTAACCTGCTCACCGCGATACTGACCTTTATTTCACTGGTCGGCTATGCACTGATTTATACGATGTACCTGAAACGCGCCACACCGCAAAATATTGTACTCGGTGGTGCAGCCGGCGCGGCGCCACCCTTGTTAGGCTGGACTGCGGTGACAGGCCATGTAGAAACTGAAGCCCTGCTGCTATTCCTGATAATCTTTATCTGGACGCCGCCGCATTTCTGGGCACTGGCGATTCGGCGCAGGGAAGAATATGCGAAGGCCGATATCCCGATGTTACCGGTGACCCACGGGGTGGAATTCACCAAGATCCAGATATTGCTTTACACCATCTTGCTTTTCGTCGTTGCGCTAATGCCATTTGTGATTCATATGAGTGGCCTGATCTATCTGGCGGGCGCGATATCACTAGGCCTGGGATTTTTGTATTACGCGATCAAATTGTATCGGGATAAAGATCCGAATGTGATGGCAATGAAAACTTTTAGTTACTCGATATTTTATCTTAGCCTGTTGTTTGCTTTTCTTCTCGTCGATCATTACGCAAGAATATTTATCCGCGGATATCTGCTGTAATAAACTGCCTACCGAATACCGAGTTTTCCTTCGCGGTTATTGTACGTCCTTAAGCACCTGCCAGGTTTAATACAATGTTCACCACGCCGACGATGGTGAAAATAAACACCAGCCCAAACAGTAACCCGATCAATATAAAATGCGAGATTTTGCCATGCTTGAAATCCCGCTCCCGGTTGGCATTGCTTTGAATACCGATAAAAGCTGAAAAGGTGCTCAGCAGTAGCTGTGCGAAAGTAATTCGGATTTTTTCGTCGCCGTTTTTGGGAATTTTATTCACGCCCATAGTCTCGGTACTGTGGTATAGCTGTGGCCTGGATTATGCTGGAATATACAAGCTGTCGAAAATGAAGTATTTAAGGATGTATTGTAATCGATTACGATCGATATCGATAAATTCAGTTTAGCTGCCCGTTATCGACTTTTCCCAGTAGCCATTCAATTCAAAGACTGTATAATTTATCGGTGATATATCCGAGCCCTCTGGATGGTTTGTTGCAGGTGGCGCTATTATAATTAGAGACCGGCATTCCTTAGCCGGTCAAGTAATGCGTAGCCGCTGGTAGGGTATGGATTAGGGGGATAATAATGATTTTCAATAAATTGTCCGAGCGATTGTCTGCGGCTTTAGCTGGCGTTCTATCAATGCTGTTTGTTTCGGCGGCAGATGCTGAATACGCATTGAACATGACCAGGGGTGTCACGCCGATCAGCCGCGATTTATACGGCTTGCATATGATCGTATTATGGATATGCGTGGTAATCGCGATCGTAGTCTTTGGTGTAATGATCTGGTCGATTATTTACCATCGTAAATCGCGCGGTGCGGTCGCGGCTAATTTCCACGAAAATGCACAGGTCGAAGTTTTCTGGACCGTTGGTCCGTTGGTCATTCTGATCGCGATTGCGATTCCTGCGACCGCCACCTTAATTGACCTTGAAGATGCCAAAACCAACGCTGATATCAACCTTCAGGTTACCGGTATTCAATGGAAGTGGAAATACAATTATATTGACGAAGACCTGGTATTTATCAGTACGCTGGCACAAAGCAGCCGTGACGTGATCAAGGATCCGGCTGGACACGAAAACTACCTGCTCGAAGTGGACCAGCCAATCGTGTTGCCGATTAACAAGAAAATACGTTTCCTGTTCCACTCGGATGATGTTCTTCACGCCTGGTGGGTGCCTGCGCTTGCGGTAAAACAGGATGTCGTTCCCGGTTTTATCAATGATTCGTGGGCTGTTATCGAAAAGACTGGTACCTATCGGGGTCAATGCGCCGAATTATGTGGTAAGGACCATGGATTTATGCCGATAGTGGTCGAAGCGGTCACCCAGGGTGAGTATGAGCAGTGGCTTGTCGATAAGAAAGCCGAAGCAGCCGCTATCGCAGAATCGGCAGACAAAGAATGGTCGATGCAAGACTTACTGGCGCAAGGCGAAACGGTATACAAAGGCAACTGTGCAGCTTGTCACGGACCTACCGGTGCTGGTATCCCGGGAGTTTTCCCGGCATTGAGTAATAGCCCGGTAGCAACCGGGGACCCGGCTGGTCATATTAATATCGTTATGAACGGGAAGGCTGGCACCGCTATGGCAGCCTATAAATCACAGCTCAGCGATGTAGACCTGGCGGCGGTAATAACATTCGAAAGAAACAGTTTTGGTAATAGCGTGGGTGACATGGTTCAACCGTCCGCGATCAAAAATTCGAGATAGGGTGATTTAAATGACAACAATAACTGCAGATGACGACCATGATCCGCATGCCGCGCACGACGATCATGGCCCGGACAAGGGTCTGACACGTTGGATCACTACTACCAATCATAAGGACATAGGGACATTATATCTCTGGTTAGCATTTATCATGTTTCTCACCGGCGGTACCATGGCGATGGTCATTCGGCTCGAATTGTTCCAGCCCGGCCTGCAATTCGTGGAGCCCGGATTTTTTAACCAGATGACAACCATGCATGGGCTAATCATGGTCTTCGGCGCGATCATGCCGGCCTTTGTCGGCCTGGCCAACTGGTTGATTCCGATGATGATTGGGGCGCCGGATATGGCCCTGCCGCGGATGAACAACTGGAGCTTCTGGATCCTGCCTTTCGCATTCACGATGCTCGCCAGCACGCTTTTTATGGAAGGCGGTGGACCAGCATTCGGCTGGACATTCTACGCGCCACTATCGACCACCTTTGCACCGGATAGCACTGATTATTTCATTTTTGCCGTGCATTTGATGGGTATTTCCTCGGTCATGGGTGCGATCAACGTGATTGCAACAATCCTGAATATGCGAGCACCCGGCATGACTTTAATGAAAATGCCGTTGTTCGTCTGGACCTGGTTAATTACTGCTTACCTGCTAATTGCCGTAATGCCTGTACTCGCTGGTGCGGTTACGATGATGTTGACCGATCGGCATTTCGGAACCTCGTTTTTCGATGCGGCCGGCGGTGGCGATCCGGTTTTGTTCCAGCATATATTCTGGTTTTTTGGCCACCCGGAAGTTTATATCATGATCCTGCCGGCATTTGGCGTGATATCGGCAATAGTCCCAACTTTTGCGCGTAAAAGATTGTTTGGCTACGACTCGATGGTTTATGCCGTGGCTTCGATCGCAATTTTGTCTTTCCTGGTCTGGGCGCACCATATGTTTACTACCGGCATGCCGGTGGCGGGTGAGTTGTACTTTATGTACGCGACGATCCTGATCTCGGTGCCGACCGGGGTGAAGGTGTTCAACTGGGTATCCACGATGTGGAAGGGTTCGATGACGTTTGAGACCCCGATGTTGTGGGCCCTGGGATTCATCGTTATGTTTACGATCGGCGGGTTATCGGGCCTGATGCTCGGCGTGGCCCCGGTTGATACCCAATACCACGATACCTACTTCGTGGTCGCACATTTCCATTATGTACTGGTAACCGGGGCACTATATTCGATCATCGCGGCATTTTATTACTGGGTGCCAAAATGGACCGGCCATATGTACAATGAAACACATGGCAAGATCCACTTCTGGTGGTCGACCATAGCAGTCAACGTATTATTCTTCCCGCAGCATTTCCTCGGTCTGGCCGGTATGCCGCGACGCATTCCTGATTATGCACTGCAATTTGCAGAATTTAATATGATCTCCAGTATCGGCGGTTTTGCGTTTGGGCTGGCGCAGGTATTTTTCCTTTATATCGTCATTAAAACGATCAAAGGTGGTGAGAAAGCCAGCGATTTAGTCTGGGAAGGCGCGACAGGCCTGGAGTTTGAAGAGCTATCATCACCGCCGCCGTATCATAGTTTCACGGTAGCTCCGGATATCAAGTAGCTGGCGAAGAGATACTTTACTCCATGATCGATAGCGGGAAAGAAACTGATGCAAGATGACCAGACCAGTGCACGCTCGTTGATAGGTCAGAAGCGGCGGTTAATACTAATAGTAATCGCGCATCTGCTGATCGTAGGCTCTTTTTTCGCAGCGACATTATTGTGGGGTAACTTCGGGTGAACCGAACAGCACTCAAGTTAAGTTTGATACCGCTATTGATGTTCGGGTTTGGATTTGCGCTAGTGCCGTTGTACGATGTATTTTGTGAAATTACCGGGCTCAACGGTAAGACAGGCCGTGTCGAGGCTTCGATTATCGATGCCAATGCGGTCGATACCTCGAGATTGATCGAGGTTCGGTTTCTGGCTAACACCGGCCCAGGATTACCCTGGAGCTTTGAGCCGCTAGTGAAAAAAATGGAAGTGCATCCGGGTAAGGTGTACGAGGCCATTTACCGGGTAAAGAGCACGGCCGACAGGATCACGGTTGGGCAGGCAATACCGAGCGTGTCGCCAGGGCTAGCAGCAAAGCACTTTAACAAGACCGAGTGCTTTTGTTTTACCCAACAGGAGCTGGCAGGATTTGAAGCGCGCGAGATGCCGTTACGATTTATTATCGAAAACGCGATTTCTGAGAATATTGGACAGATTACCTTGTCGTATACCTTTTTTAGTGTCGATAAGAGTTGAGACAAAACAGACGATTTACCAGGATTGAATTTTGTATAAAGAGAGGGGCTATTCATGAGTGCAGCATCCGAAGGTGATTATTACGTACCCCATGGCACCCACTGGCCAATAATCGGGTCGATAGGCCTGGCGACAATCGCCGTTGGATTTGCGCGGTTCCTGCACGGTTCCGAAATTACAGTGATGTTGGTCGGGATCGCGATTCTAATTTTTATGCTGTATGGCTGGTTTGGCCAGGTGATCGATGAAAGTATCTCCGGTCTTTATAACAAGCAGGTGGATATGTCATTTCGTCTTGGCATGGGCTGGTTTATTTTTTCAGAAGTCATGTTTTTCGGTGCATTTTTCGGCGCACTTTTTTACGCCAGAGCCTATTCGATTCCCTGGCTCGGTGGTGCGTCTAACAACGATGCAACGGCCTGGCTATTATGGCCCGATTTTAAAGCCGTATGGCCTTTACTGGAGGCCCCAATGGCTGATAAATTTGCAAGCGCGAAGGAGGCAATGGGCGCCTGGGGATTACCGGCAATCAATACTGCACTGCTTTTAACTTCTGGACTTACGGTGACGCTCGCTCACCACGCGCTAAGGCGTGAGGATCGCGTATGGCTCGTATACTGGCTGTTTGCCACGGTAGCCCTGGGATTTTTATTCGTTGGCCTGCAGGCACTGGAATATTCGCATGCCTATGGCGAGTTGAACCTGCGTATGGATTCCGGGATTTATGGCAGCACATTTTATATGTTGACCGGTTTCCATGGTTTCCACGTGACCATGGGCGCGACCATGTTGCTGGTGATTATGATTCGTGCGATGAAGGGACATTTCACCCCCGACAATCATTTTGGCTTTGAAGCGGTGGCCTGGTACTGGCATTTCGTCGATGTTGTCTGGCTGTTCCTGTTCTTCAGCATCTACGTTTGGGGCGGCTCGGGCGGCGTGATCCATGAATAGGCGCGCCCCGCTTGCCGACCGGCTCCGAAGACCAGGTGAACCACGCACCCGAGCCCGGTAATCCGGGCATCAACGGGCAGTGTCCGCGCTGCGGCAAGGGGGACCAGTTTGAGAGCTGGTTCAAGTTATTTCGCCGTTGTGCGTGCTGCCAACTCGAATTCGAAATAAGTTCCGGCGACACTTGGGCGTTCTGGATCCTCGGCAATCGAGTTTTTGTTGCGGTCGCGATCATCGCGTTTCATTTTG
>JACZQS010000369.1 GCA_022545625.1 Pseudomonadota bacterium | reverse complement strand
TTCGGTGCCCCCGAGCCGGCCCAGGCCGATGATATCGTGGATTGCGGCATCGTAGCCGAGGCCAGAAGGGTTCAGGTTATTGACTATGGTCGAGGTGTCTAATGGGTCGAATGTGGCGCAGCCAAAGAAGCCCGCCATACGCAGATCCTGTGTCATCGTATCGAGTGCGAAACGACCGTTCTCCTGGATGCGGGAAATCGCTTCGGAAAATGTATAGGTGGCTCTGTTGGACAGGTAAGCCTGGCCGATGCCGGTGAGCAAAAACAGGCTGATGACCAGGGCTACCAGAACTTCGACCAGCGAAAGACCAAGTTGATGTTTGCCTAATTGATGTTTAAATTTATTCATTGGATCATAGTCGCAGAGAAACAGGTTAAATCGGTCGCGGGATCAGTACCGCAATTGGTTCCGGTGGCACCGGTACCCTCGTCGTCCCACATCACCCTGATCAGCAGTTCATTCGCTACCGGGCTGGTGATAGTGCCTCTTCCCGATGGCAGGTTTTGAACCAGGGTTGCCCAGCTCTGCGCATCTGAAGTAATCAATTGCGTGCTGGTACAGGCACTGGTAAAGCAGTCCTGCGCGTAGGTATTGCTGGTATCGATACCGGCGTAGTTGGCAAACTCGCCAAAATTGGCACGAATCCGATCGGTGATATCGTAGGAGATCCATACCGACTGGCTGTGGTGCATCGCGCTGCTGTTTTGCTTCACCGCGGTTATTTGCAGCGCGGCTATGCCGAGCAGGCCGATAGAAATGACCAGTAACGCGATCATCGATTCAATCAGTGATACGCCCTGTTGATTATTCAGGTGCATGATGCGCTACCCCCTCTGCGTACACGACCGGTGTTGGTTATCGATATTGATTTAACGTGGGCTGCACCACGATCGTCGCAAAGCGAAAAGACGCCGTTTGAAAGAGGCGCAAATCCGCGGTTATCGTAAATGATCATCGACCCGGTCGAGCTCACCAGGGTATTGGCGCCTTCCAGCGTCGCCTTGGCGCGTAGGATTACTTCGTTGGCGGTAAAAGTGGAACTGTTATCGGCATCGATAAACAGAATCCAGCCCGCGGCCCAGTCGGCGCCCTGACAGGAAGTCGAGTTGCTGCTGGCACAAAGTATGATCTGTTGCCTTCGCGTCACCGCTTCGCTTCTAGCGTAAGCCAGGTGGCCAACCAATGTGTTGATCTGGGTGACCAGGCGCTCGTTTTTGATGAAGGTTCCCATCGCCGGAATAGCAAACGCCATGGCAATGCCGGCGATTGCCACCACGACCATCATTTCAACTAGTGTAAAACCTGAATGTTTTTTCATGACCTAAGCCTAATTGAATAAGTGATAATTTCCCGCGAAAGAAGACGGGATATAAAAAAGTGCCGATAAACGGTGGCAGCTGGATCTAAATGACCCGATAGATGAAAGTCCGGCGAAATTGTGCTGCCACAAAAAGCCGGCTTGACAGTGAGTAGGCTCACTAACAAATTTGAAATTAGCAGGATAAATTTTGATTTCATGCGATTCTGTACTGACCAAATTTTTGTGACTGCAGAACCCTGGTTCGTTGGAGTAAAAGGGTTATAACCGATAGATTGAAGTTCATCTCATAGTTATGGACAAATGGCGCCTATGTGGAGATAAATGGGGTCAGAGTCAGCAGGTGCTTAAAAAACGGTCGGCCAGGGGCTCGATAAACGGTTAAAATTCGATCATGGAAAGCAAGCCCGGGACACCCCCGACTATCAAAAGCTATGTCCGCCGCGGCGGCCGATTGACCCCGGCTCAAAAGAAAGCCCTGGTAGAATACTGGCCGCTTTACGGTATCGACTTCGCACCGGCACAGATAGACCTGGATGCAATTGCCGGTGGTTTCGAAGGATTAAAACTGGAGATCGGATTCGGTAGTGGCGAGGCCCTGATATCGATGGCGAATAACGATCTGAAATGCCTGTACCTGGGTATCGAGGTTCATGAATCGGGTGTTGGGCGCTGCCTGTACAGTATCCATAGGAATGCAATGAGCAATGTGCGGGTAATCAAGCACGACGCGATCGAGGTGATGCAGCAGATGTTACCCGTGCATTCGCTCGACCGGGTATTCCTGTTCTTCCCCGACCCCTGGCACAAGAAAAGACACAACAAGAGAAGGATAGTCAATCAACGATTTCGGGATTTGTTGGCTCGCCTGCTCAAGCCAGGCGCCTGTTTGCATATCGCAACCGACTGGCAGGATTATGCCGAGCACATGGCAGCCGAAAT
>JACZQS010000102.1 GCA_022545625.1 Pseudomonadota bacterium | reverse complement strand
CATCACCGACACCGTCTCGGCGACAAATATTCCACCCATGATGAATAGTACTAACTCCTGGCGCACTATCACCGCAATCGCGCCGAGAGCCGCACCAAGCGCCAGTGCGCCGACATCGCCCATAAATACCTGCGCCGGATAAGTGTTGAACCATAGAAATCCGAGTCCCGAACCGACAATAGCACCACAAATGATGACCATCTCGCCGACTCCCGGGACATAAGGGATACCGAGGTAGCTGGAAAAATTGAAATTACCGGTAAGGTAGGCAAATACGCCAAGCGCTCCGCCGACCAGCACAGTCGGTAAAATTGCAAGGCCGTCCAGACCATCGGTCAAATTCACCGCATTACTGCTGCCGACGATGACAAAATAAGTCAGTACCACGTACATCCAGCCAAGATCGATCAGAATATCCTTGATGAATGGCACTATCAGCTGGGTTTCGATCGGAAATTGTGCGGTATGGAACAACGTCAGGGCTGCAGTCAAGCCGACTACCGATTGCCAAAAATACTTGACTCGTATCGATAACCCTTTGGAATCACCGTAAACAATTTTTTTGTAATCATCTATCCAGCCAATGGTGCCAAATCCAATGGTGACAAATAGAACTATCCAGACAAATCGGGACGACAAATCGACCCACAGCAGCGTGCTCACCACGATCGCGACCAATATCAGCGCACCGCCCATAGTCGGTGTGCCAGCCTTGCTCAAATGACTCTCAGGCCCATCTTCACGTACTCTCTGGGCGATGTTATAACTACTGAGATAGCGAATCATGCGCGGACCGAGAATCAGAGAAATAGCCAGTGCTGTCAGCACGCCAAGAATACTGCGCAGGGTAAGATATTGAAAAACGTTAAATCCGCTGTGAAACTGTGCGAGATATTGGGTCAGATCATATAGCATGATTTATTTCTCCGCGGTTATCATCACTCAGCAAATATTCGACCAGCCTTTCCATGCCCGCGCTTCTCGACCCTTTTACCAGCAGATTAACCCGTTGATGAATCTGCCCGAGAATGGCTTCACCCATCTCATCAATTTTCTCAAAACAAAATCCGGCTTCGCCAAATTCGGCGCTGGCGACACAACTCATTTCACCCACACCGAACATCTTTTTGACACCCCGGTGCCTGGCAGTTCTGGCCGCTTTTTTGTGCAGTGTCTCAGCTTCGCTGCCAAGCTCTGCCATATCGCCAAGCGCCAGCCACGCCTCGCCCTGCAAAGAGCAAAGTACTTTTATACCGGCTTCGAGTGAATCAGGGTTGGCATTGTAACTATCGTCGATAAGACGGCTACCTAGCGGTCCCCTGGTCAACTGCAAACGCCCCTTAATACCGGTAAAACCGGCTAGGTTCTGTACCGCCGACTCAAACTCGAGTCCCGCGATCACTGCGAGGGAGATCGCTGCCAGCGCGTTGCGCGCATTGTGCTCGCCAAACACCTTGAGCCGAATGCGCTGGGTTTTCCCAGCGTAATTGACTTCGAGCGACAGCCCATTGTCATCCTGACTCCAACTCGCGCTCACGTCAGCATTATTATTCAGCGCACAACTGAGTTTGTTTTCAGCCGCACATATCGACTGCCAGTATTGGCTAGCCGCTTCATCCAAATTGAACAGGGCCCGATGCCGGGGCTTGCAATAGGCATACAACTCCCCTTTTGCCTCTATAACACCCTGTACCGAGCCGAAGCCAACCAGATGCGCTGCTGCAACATTATTGACAAATACAATTTCCGCTTCGGCGATTTCCGCCAGGGCTGCAATTTCTCCCGCGTGATTCGCTCCGAGTTCAACCACAGCGAAGCGGTCCTTCAGGGATAAATCTAACAGGGTCAAAGGCAGGCCAATATCATTATTGAAATTACCCCGGGTGGCATGCGTCGGTGCTTCGCAGATCAAGATCTGGCATAACATGTCTTTTACCGTTGTCTTACCATTGCTGCCGGTTAGCGCAATAACCGTTGCCTGACAGCGATGCCGCCAGTGATTTGCGAGTGTAGCCATTGCCTGCCTGCAATCGTCGACGGTTATCTGGGCAATATCACAATCTATTTCAGTTTCGACCAGCGCGGCGACAGCGCCGTTGCGATAAGCGGTGGCCACATAATCGTGTCCATCGAAATGATCACCGCGAATCGCGACAAATAAGCGCCCCTGGCAATCCTTACGGCTATCAATGGTTACGCCGCAAAATTTCTGATCCAGCGATGGGTAGTTTGACTCTCCGAACAGGGCCAGAACCTGCTTCAGATCCATAGCAATCATGTTTTGGCCTGGATGAAACGCTGGACCACGTGACGATCACTAAACGGATATCGCTCGTGTCCGATAATCTGCTCCTGCTCGTGGCCTTTGCCGGCAATCACTACCAGGTCGCCGCTTTTGGCCTCGGTCAACGCATATTCGATCGCTGCCTGACGATTGTGCACCACGCAGGAATTTTTCGGATTAGCGAGTCCCTCGCGTATATCAGAGACAATTCGCTCTGGATCTTCGGTACGCGGATTATCATCGGTGATAATGATTCGATCCGCCAGCTCTTCGGCAGCACGCCCCATGCCCTGGCGCTTACCCTGATCCCGGTCGCCACCGCATCCGAACACGCACCAGAGCTGACCGCTGGTATATTCGCGACTAGCCGTCAAACAGGCGCGCAACGCCTGTTCAGTGTGGGCAAAATCAATCACCGCGGTTGCCCTGCTGGAGTCACCAGTAATTTTTTCCATGCGCCCGGGTATCGCCTGTAACCCGGTGACCGCCAGTTGAATTTCGGCCTGCTCCAATCCCAGCGCGACCAGGCTCGAAATACAGGCCAGGGTATTATCGATATTAAACTGGCCCATCAGTGCAGTGCTGGCGTGAATTTCCCCGATCGGTGTGGCAACATCGAGGTCGAGTCCTTGCTCGGTGATCTCGCTATTTAAAAGATATACCTCCACACCCTGCTTTTCCTTTGGAGCCAAGGCGGAATAGCGAATCTTGCCACCAGATTTAAATTCGTTAGCTAGTTGGCGCCCAAACGCATCGTCAATATTGAGTACTCGCGCCGACAAATCGAAATCGCGAAAAAGCCTGCCCTTGGTCGCCGCGTACTGCTCCATATCCTGGTGATAATCGAGATGATCTCGACCCAGGTTTGTTAATACCGCGATATCAAACTGGCACCCACTAACACGGTATTGTTGAAGTGAGTGTGAAGACACTTCCATAATTACATAGTCACATTTTAGCTCGTGGAATTCGTGCAAATAGGACTGGAGTGTGACTGCATCCGGAGTGGTATGCGTAGCAGTGTCGAACTTGTTGCCGATTCCATATCCCAGGGTACCGATACTCGCTACCGATTTACCTATCCTGGTCAGGGCTTGCGTGATCAAATGGGTTACGCTGGTTTTACCATCGGTACCGGTAATACCAATTATTTTCAAATATCTGCCGGGTTCCCCATAAAATCGACTGACAATCTCACCATTGATACGGTCCAGACCTTTGATGCCGATCCAGCTCGTCTGAACCTGTTTTCCTAGCAACGGAATGCGTCGCACACAGTACTCATCCTCGGAGTCATAGATAACCGCAACCGCGCCGGATTTGACAGCGTCAATGGCAAAATCGATACCCTGCGAATTTATCCCTCGCAGCGCAATAAAAAGAGAACCCCGGCGTGCCGTGCGACTATTGCTGGTAATATCAACAATATCGATGTCGGGCACTGGCTCAATCGTGTTATATCCTTTTAATAGCCCGGCAAGCGGCTTTCCGGCGTTCTGTGATCTACTCATCATCATGTCCCCTGATCCACCAGGGGAGCCTGCAGAGCCGGTAAGTCGTCTGGTGCTATATCCAGGATACGTAAGGCATTGCTCATCACTTCCTGGAATACCGGGGCCGCGACCTGGCCCCCGTAATAGCCATTTTGGGTCGGCTCGTCGATCACCACGGCCATCACCAGGCGCGGATTACTTACCGGGGCAATACCGGCAAATATTGCCATGTAATCGTCATTCTGATAGCCACCATCGACATTTTTTTTCACCGTTCCGGTTTTCCCGGCGATACGGTAACCTGCTACAGCCGCCTGTTTCGCGGTACCCCCGGAACCGACGACCTCTTCCATCATTTGCAATAGCATGTTTGCAGTATCGGCTTTCATCGCATGGCGCGAAATCTCGTTATCCAGTATTTCCCCGGGGTTTTGTTTGATCAGGCTAATTTCGAGCCGCCGGCCCTGGTTTGCGATCACGGCGTATGCCCTGGCCAGTTGGGTAATCGATAACGACAGGCCATAGCCAAACCCCATGGTTGCATGATCGAGCGGTTGCCAGAGTGAATAGTGGCTGAGGTAGCCCGGGGATTCGGCGGGAAATGAAACTCCGGGAGTTTCGCCAAAGCCATAATCACTAAAGGATTGCCATAGCTCTTTTTTCTGCATTGACCGGGCAATCATTGACGCCCCGACATTGCTCGATTTGCGCAGTATGCCGGCGAGATCGAGCTTCCCATAATTGCGTACGTCTTTGACTGGATAACCGCTGATCATTAGCCATCCGGGAGTCGTATCGATCCGACTTTTACGGTTGTAAAGACCGCGATCAATGGCAGCCGCCAGGGTGAAGGGTTTGACCGCAGACCCGGGTTCAAACACGTCGGTTAAAGCACGGTTACGACGTCGTGCAGGATCCATATTTTTATGCTGATTCGGGTTATACGACGGCTTATTTACCATCGCCAGGATCTCACCCGTTCGGGTATCGAGCAATACCGCACTGCCGGATTTGGCCGCATGGTATTTCATCGCCCGGGCGAGACTGCGATAAGCAATATATTGCAGGCGCATATCGATACTGGTAGTCAGGTCATTACCCGATTGGGCAGGCTTTACCTGGGCGATATCCTCGACAACCGCTCCCCGGCGGTTACGAATCACGCGTCGCTTTCCAGGCTGTGCTCTTAACCAGCCATCGTACATCAACTCCAGGCCTTCCTGTCCGCGATCGTCGATATCGGTGAATCCGACCAGATGCGAAACCACCTCACCGGCGGGATAATATCTGTGATACTCGCGCTCCAGGTAGACGCCATCAACACCGTCCGCCACCTGCTTCGCGAGTTCGGGTTCGAGTTGCCTCTTTAGATAGACGAACTCCTTGTTTGCCTTCTGCTTGAGCAGGCTAACTGTATCGCGATAATCCAGTCCCAGCTTCGTAACCACTTTCTTTAGCGCCGGTAAATTTTGAAGAATTTCGGCAGGATTTACCCACACCGAATCTACCGGCGTACTGATCGCAAGCGGTGTGCCGAACCGGTCGAGTATCGTGCCCCGGTAAGCAGGGGTTTCAATGGTTCGAATTTGCCGCTGCACGCCCTGATTGGCTAAAAAATCCTTTTCCACGATCTGCAGATACAGTGCGCGCCCAATAAGAGCAGCGAGCAGGCTCAGCAACATCAGCAATACAAAATAATGTCGCCCGAAATAAAATATAACCCGATCGTCAGAGTCACTCATGCCTGGCCCAACCGTTTATGAAAATCCCGCTCACGGCAATTGCACCACCTGAACCTGATCGGGCAAGCGCATTTTCAATGTTTTCCTGGCACGGGATTCGACATTGCTATGCGTCGCGAGGGTGCTATTTTGCAACTGCAGGCGGCCCCATTCAATTATTTCCTGGTCCTGTAATTTCTGCGTATCGCGTAGCTCGGCAAACAGTATCCGGCTCTCGTGTTTGACATAAATCACCGTCAGTGCACTGCTGATAACCATTGTCAGGAGCAACGCTAACCAGTAAATGCGTGGCATCAGGCTACTCTCTCGGCAACACGCAGAACTGCGCTCCTGGCCCTGGGATTAATTGATAATTCCTCTGCACCGGCTTTGATCGCCTTGCCGATCACACTCAGACGAATCGTCGAACGCAGCTCTTCGTCACGGACGGGTAAACCACGGGGTAGTTTCGCTCGCGTGCTATGCTGCCTGAGAAATCGTTTTACCAACCGGTCTTCGAGAGAATGAAAACTAATCACCAGTAATCGCCCACCTATTTTCAGGATGTCGAATATGGAATCGAGCAGAGTGCCCAGCTGTGATAATTCCTGGTTAATATGGATACGAATTGCCTGAAAACTTCGTGTTGCCGGATGTTTTTTATTTTTCAGTGGCGGTACGCAATCACTGATCAGCCCAGACAGGGTGGCGGTGTCCTCGATATTCTGTGTCTTGCGGGCTTCGATAATTTTGCGCGCAATTCGACGCGCATGACGCTCTTCGCCAAATTCCCAGAGCACAGCTGAAATGTCCTTTTCCGTGGCGCGTCGTAGCCAGTCAGCCGCCGACTCACCCTGCATCGGATTCATCCGCATATCGAGCGGGCCATTTTTCTGGAAGCTGAAACCACGGGCCGCGTCTTCCAACTGCGGCGAAGAAACACCGAGATCGAGTAACACACCGTCAACCTGTTGACCCAAATCCAATGCTGCCAGGGTTTGAGACAGGTTGGCGTAGTCATCGTGATAAATCGTAACCCTGCTGTCTTCGCCGATGGATTCCCTGGCCGCTTTGACCGCTGCAGGGTCCTTGTCCATCACGATCAGCCGCCCTTTTTTCCCCAGCCGACCCAATATTGATTTCGCATGTCCACCACGTCCATAGGTCCCGTCGACGTAAATACCGGCGGGCTGAATTTTTAGATGGAGCATAATCTCACTATGCATCACCGGGGCGTGGCTGAGCTCAACCTCGCTCATAAGGTGAGATCCGCCAGGGCTTCCGGCATTTCCGCGTCGCCTTTAAAACCCAGCCACTCTTCCATGCGCGTATCCCACAAGGCTGCATCCCACAATTCAAACTTCTTGCCCTGTCCGATCAATACGACCTTGCGGCCCAACTGGGCGTAATCGCGTAACGGGTTAGACAAGAGCGTGCGGCCATTGCTGTCAATTTCGACATCGGTGGCATGGCCAATCAGTAATCGTTGAATTCGGCGAGTCGTCGGGTTGAAACTGGGCAGGGCTTCGATTTTTTCCTCGATGCGCTCCCATTCGTTGAGCGGGTAGATCAACAGGCAGGGCTGATCGGTATCTATCGTTATAACGAGCTGGCCATTGCATATTTCGATTAGCCGCTCACGATATCGCGCCGGCAGAACAATCCTGCCTTTCGCGTCTAATGATAAATTGGAAACTCCCCGAAATTTGAGCACGCTCTAACCCTGTTTATGCCACTTTGTGACACTTTTACCCACCTAGATACACAATATGGCTGATTTTTGCCACAAGTCAAGTTTTTGAGGGCTTTAAAGCAGGGTTTTTTCCTAATAACGTCAATAACTTAGCGTAATAATTTCACAAAATTTCGAGAAGATTATAAAAAACGGACACTTAGCATGATTATTTAAAGTGATACATTAAGAATGCTTGAATTTAATCGATTTTTAAGAGGGAAAAGTAAGTCAGCCTGTAAGCCGGGTTCTGTCTAGGATAATCATTCATCTGGACTGAAAGTCACCTTTCAGCCTCAAGCGACCAACCCGAAAACGGCGCGGACCACGCCAGTGTTTTCCTATTTGGTCTTGCTCCGAGTGGGGTTTACCCTGCCACTTCTGTTACCAGAAGCGCGGTGCGCTCTTACCGCACCCTTTCACCCTTACCAGCCGAGGCTGGCGGTCTACTCTCTGCTGCACTGGCCGTAGGCTCACGCCTCCCAGACGTTATCTGGCACTCTGTCCTGTGGAGCCCGGACTTTCCTCCAGCCTGCCATCAAACCATGTCAGGCCAGCGATTATCCGGCTGACTTAGGAGGAAATGGTAACCGATACAGTCGATCCGAGTCGACCGATTTATGCACCTG
>JACZQS010000101.1 GCA_022545625.1 Pseudomonadota bacterium | reverse complement strand
CTCTCCATCGTATGCCCGCATTTTTGAGAACAGATTCGAGTTTTCCCCCGGATCTTTGATGCGCGTCAGCACTGAAAACTGTGCCATCATCCGTAGCGTTTGCGGCGCACACGCGGCATCGGCAAGCGAGCTATGCCGAATCAGTTTCTTGTAAATCTCTTCCTCTTCGGTGATACGAAGGCAGTACGGCACCTTGACGATGTTCACCCGGTCGATAAACGCTTCGTTGCGTTTGTTGCTGTGAAACTCCTGCCACTCCGATTCGTTTGAGTGGGGGAGGATAATTCCTGTGAATGGAATCGCGCCTAAGCCTTCAGTGCCCTTGTAGTTGCCCTCTTGCGTTGCCGTGAGCAACGGATTCAGCGTCTTAATCGGGGCTTTGAACATCTCGACAAATTCGAGCATTCCCTGATGGCCGCGGCAGAGCCCGCCGGAGAAACTGTAAGCGTCCGGGTCGTCTTGAGAGAATTCCTCCAGTTTGCGAATATCCACTTTGCCGACCAGCGAAGAGATGTCCTGATTATGCTCGTCGCCGGGCTCCGTCTTGGCAATCGCAAGCTGATTGAGGATGGACGGATAGAGTTTGACCACTTTGAATTTCGTGATGTCGCCCTCATACTCCGCCAACCGTTTCGCCGCCCACGGTGACATCACACGGGGCACAAACCGCGACGGTATGCCATATTTGTCCTCAAGTGCCTGTCGCTGAAATTGACTTGAGAACAGTCCGAGCGGTGATTCGTTTATCGGCGAACCGAGCAATGCATAGAATGGCTCAATTTCCATGAGTTCTTTGATGCGTTCAGCCAGCGAGATATAACTTTCATACGGAACGATCTGAACACAGGTATGGGTTAACTGGCTGAGCTGGTTTTCGATCGCGGCGACGACTTTTGGGTGACGATGACCAATATTCTGACAACCGATACCACCGCAAAAATCGATATACCGTTTGCCCTCAACATCCCAAATTTCGGCATTTTCCGCTCGCTCAGCCGTGAATGTGGATGTATATGCAATAGCGCGCGCGACAGCCTTCGCTCGCCGCTGATTAAAATCATTATTAGTAGTCATGTTTTGCCGGCCCCCCCATTTCTGACTATTTTAATACTGCCAGAATTTAACGATTTTCACACAAAAACTATTTTTTTATGCACCTCATAGTGCGAAATTATGCGGCCCCAGCGTTTCCAGGGTCAACTTCTACGACTATTTGAATTAAACTCAATTCTGGTTACTCTCTCTACTGTCTTGATAAGTAATCCAGAAATATGGGTCTACCAGCGTCCACTGCGAATTTTTATGCTGATATTTCGTCATTCGACGATTTCTCCCAGGTAGCGAATATCGATCACTATAAAATTGCCCCCGACGACTGGTTTGTGGTTATCGCCGATATCCAGGGTTCGACCCGGGCCATCGGCGAAGGCCGTTACAAGGAAGTAAATATGATCGGTGCGGCCTGCATTAACGCGGTACTCAACATCAGTGCCCGCGGAGAAATTCCCTACGTATTTGGCGGCGACGGCGCCACCTTGCTCACACCACCGAACCGGGTCGATGCCTGTAAGAAAACCCTGCTGGCGGTTCGCAGCCTGGCTGAAACTAAATTTAATTTATCCTTACGCGTGGGTATCGTGCCGGTGGCACGTATCAATGCGACTGACGGGTCCAGGGTACTGGTCGCCAAGTATCAAATCAGCCCGGGCAATGTGCTGGCAACCTTTTCTGGTGGTGGAATCGAACTGGCCGAGCGTTGGATCAAATCTAATTCTGACTACCTGATCGAAGAGAACCACGATAACGAGCCGCCTGACCTGGGTGGGTTGTCATGCCGTTGGGAACCACTGGCCTCAGAAAACGGCGTGATGCTGAGCGTGCTGATACAGGCTACCGCCGATAAAGAAAGTGTAAAAGCCGAAATCTACCGCTCGTTAATCGACGCACTGGGCGAGATCTCCGCGGAAGCGATCAATCAGGGCAAACCGATATCCGACAATAATATGAAGTTTCGCTGGCCACCGCGTGGGCTGGGCGCCGAGATCGATGCCACCGTTGGCAAGCGAAATCGTCTGTTATGGGCTTTACGGCTTTATCTATACAGCCTGTTTCAGTGGTTCCTGGACCGCTTTGATTTGACAGTCGGTGGTTACCGGGGCAGGCAATATCGTGTTGAATTACGCAGTAACACCGATTATCGCCGATTCGACGATACCTTGCGAATACTCCTTGACTGCACCCTGGCCCAGGCTGACGAAATCGACAAGATGCTGGCCTTGCGTGCCGAGCGAGGCGAGCTGCTATATGGACTGCATCGTGCTGACTCTGCGCTAATGACCTGCCTGGTATTTAGTGTCGAGAAGGGCGAGCACATCCACTTTGTCGATGGCAACGATGGTGGATTTACCAGTGCCGCGAAAACCATGAAGGCCAGTCGAGTAGCGTGACGTGACAGCTAAAGTCATTTTTGTTTAAATTGTTGTCGTGACCTAAACACATATAATATGACCCTCAATCTCATATCAAGGTAGTTATCAGGATGATAAAAACGACGGCTGGTTTTGTGGCGATCTTACTGCTGACCGGATGCGCAAGTTTGATCAGCTCGGCGACCACGCGGATGGCCGATAACATTACCCTGGCGATATTGAATCAGAACGATCTGGAAACAGTGCGCCTGGGTGCACCGGCCTACCTGCTGATGCTCGACGGTTTGATCGAAGGCGACGCCGAGAATACCGATTTACTGCTGGCGGGTGCCAAACTGTATTCGTCTTATACCTCGGCATTTATCGAGGATGAGGAACGCGCAAAACGACTGGCCGAAAAATCCTTCGGCTATGCAAGAACAGCGTTGTGTATTGAAGTTCCAAAACTCTGCCAGGCCCTTCCGGCTCAACTGAAGGAATTCAAGCGTCTGCTCGATGATACGGCTATAAATGACATGCCTGTTCTATATGGCTTTGCGACTGCCTGGGCGAGCTGGATTCAGGTTAACGCTGATGACTGGAACGCGCTGGCTGAACTGCCAAAGTTAACCGTGTTATTCGAGCAATGCATCAAGCTCGATGAAAATTATGACAATGGCGGCTCGCATATTTACCTCGGCGTCCTGTCGACCCAGCTTCCACCAAGCCTCGGCGGCAAACCAGAAAAGGGTCGCGCCCATTTCGAGCGTGCGAATGAGATTTCAGCGGGCAAAAACCTGATGATCAATGTACTGATGGCGCAGCATTATGCGCGGATGGTATTCGACCAGGAGTTGCACGATCAATTGCTCCAGGCGGTGCTTACCGAACCCGCCGAAGTACCGGGCCTGACCCTGATCAATACTATTGCAAAATTACAGGCTAGTGAATTACTGGAAGAATCGGTTGATTTTTTCTAGCAATAGCCCAAAGTTTGCTGCAACACTGCTATAAAGGAATTTACAGATAATTCCAATGTCTATGAATCTATCGAATAACGGATATTCGATGTTCTCATGACCTCAAAATACCTAGCCAGGACGGATCTATGAAACTCTTTATCAGAATTTGCCTGATCGCATTGCTGACCTTTATATACAGCGGTCATAGCCTGGCAAAAACATTCAAAATCGCCACGCTCGCACCTGCCGGCACCACCTGGATGAAGCTGATGAAGCAAGGGGCTAAAAACATCAGTGAAAAAACAGACGGTCGAGTCAAGCTGAAGTTTTATCCCGGCGGCGTGATGGGCAACGATCAAAGTGTGCATCGCAAGATCAAGGTCGGGCAATTGCACGGCGGCGCTTTCACTTCGAGTGGTCTGGAGCATATCTACCCGGGTATCCAGGTTTTGAGCCTGCCGATGATTTTTAATTCTATCGACGAAGTTGACTACGTGCGTTCCAAAATGGATGCATACTTGAAGCAGAATATGGAGCAAGGTGGATTTGTTTTACTGGGTATCGCCAACGGTGGATTTGCGCGAATCATGTCGCAGCAGCCGCTCACTGACCTTGAAGCGATTCGTTCCAGTAAGGTGTGGCTCCCGGAAGGTGATAACGTGGTACTGGAGACTTATAAAGCTCTCGGAATATCACCTATTTCCCTTTCCATTGCAGACGTTTTCACCGGACTGCAGACTGGCTTGATTGAAACAGTGGCCGTAACCTCGACCGCGGCAATCGCCTTCCAGTGGCACAGCAGCACCGCTTACGTGACCGATATACCGGTCATTTTCCTTACCGGTTTGTTGGCCATACAGAAAAAATCATTTGACAAGATTAATGCCGAGGATCAAATCATTGTAAAACAGGAAATCGACACTGTGTTTAAGCAACTGGACAGGTTGAACCGGTCCGACAATGATAAGGCCACGGAGGCGCTGAAAAATTACGGCATCGAATATGTTAAACCCGATCCGGCGGAAATCAGGCGTTGGAAAAAACTCTCCGCTCAAGCCATCGCCAACATGGCAAAATCGGGGATTGTTACCCAGGAAGCGGTAGATCAAGTGTTGCAGCACCTGAGCGAATATAGAAAAGCCCAGTAACCATGCGCGTACTGGTCAAGTCCGTACACCGGTTTGAAGATTTCCTGCTGGTGGTGTTGCTCAGCAGCATGATTCTACTGGCATCGACCCAGATATTACTGCGGAACCTGTTCGAATTCGGCCTGGTGTGGGCCGACCCGTTGCTGCGCATTATGGTTCTCTGGCTGGGTATGATTGGGGCGACAGTTGCGAGCCGGGACAACCGGCATATTCATATTGACCTGGTTTCCCATTTCTTTAGCAAAACATCGTATTTGTTAATTCAGACCTTTGTCGGGCAGTTCACTTCGTGGGTTTGCCTGTTGGTGGCCTGGAATGGCGCCTACTGGGTCCGGCTGGATTTTGTTGATGGATTGACCGGCATCCTGGGTATCCCGGCCTGGGCGCTCGAGATTATCATCCCGATCACTTTCGCGCTGATCGGGATTCGTTATTTTCTATTTTCGCTGCGCTGGGGATCGCTGTATTTGCGCCGGGTTAAACCACGGGCCGGCAGGTCAAATTGAGTCTCATCGGCCCACTTCTGCTGATGCTGGCGATACTACGGACGCCATTGTTTGCGATTATTGTAGCCAGCGCGATGCTGGGGTTTTATTCTGAAGATATCCATTTGTCGGTGATCAGCATCGAGATTTATCGGCTCGCGGAGATGCCGATACTTCTCGCCATTCCGTTGTTTACCTTTGCCGGATATCTACTCGGTGAAAGCCAGGCATCGACCCGGCTGGTCGATCTAAGCAATCATCTGCTGGGCTGGCTGCCCGGTGGCCTGGCCATCGTGGCGATTTTTACCTGCGCAATGTTTACCGCTTTTACCGGCGCATCGGGGGTCACCATCATTGCCCTTGGCGCGCTGCTTTATCCAGCGCTCAAGCAGGCCGGCTACAGTGAAAACTTTAACCTCGGACTGTTGACCAGTTCGGGCAGTCTCGGCCTGTTGTTTGCCCCGTCCTTACCGTTAATATTATTCGGCGTGGTCGCCCAGCAAATGGCCCTGGATCAACCGATCGGTATCGATCAATTATTTCTCGCCGGCATCTTTCCGGGACTATTGATGCTCGTCATGCTGTCGATATACAGCATGTATCAACCCAGGAACACCATTGAAAAAAAGGGTTTCGATGCGACAAAAGCGCTGGCCGCGCTGAATGCCGCGAAGTGGGAGATACCCTTGCCGATTATTGTCCTCGGGGGCATCTATGGAGGATATATCGCGGTCTCCGAGGCCGCCGCGGTCACCGCGCTGTATGTCCTCGTAGTCGAGGTACTGGTGATGCGTGAAATCACGTTCCGGCAGCTACCGAATATCATGCGCGAGTCCATGGTACTGGTCGGGGGAATCATGATCATTATCGGTGCGTCGCTGGCATCGACTAATTATATGATCGATGCGGATATTCCGACCCGCCTGTTTGAACTGATCCAGCAGTACATCGACGACAAGCTGACATTCTTGATACTGCTCAACCTGTTCTTGCTGGCGCTCGGCATGATCCTGGATATTTTTTCCGCAATCGTGATTATCGTACCGATTATCTTGCCCATTGCGGTCGGTTATGGAGTTCACCCGGTTCACCTCGGCATCATATTCCTCGCCAACATGCAACTGGGTTATTTTACCCCTCCGGTCGGGATGAATTTATTCATCGCCAGTTATCGATTCGAGAAACCGATCATGACGCTTTACCGGGCGACCATTCCATTTTTCTTCATTCTGCTGATTGCGGTTTTGATCATCACCTACTGGCCTACGCTGAGCCTGGTATTGATCGGCGGGTAAGGTAACAGGATACCCAGGCGATCTGGTATTTATTTACAAGTTACACCAGGTTATTTTTATGGCATTATCGCGCCTGTTAACCAAGCATATAAAATGCCCCATGAATCAATTCGTTAGCATAATATTGCTGTCCCTGCTAGTCACCGGCTGCGCAACTGGATCCGGGGATGTCGATCCCTACGTAAAACAGCTGCAATGGCTCGACGCCGCAAATCCCCAGACCGATGCACAACAAGCGCTGAAAAAAGGTGATTTTAGATTGTTGGGGTTGGCGACACGCAGCGTCAACATTCCTGGTGTGTCAAATGAAGAAAGTCTGAAGTACGAGTTGAAATGCGGTGTTCAGCTGATCGATGGTATTTCGGACGTGGTACGCAGCGACGAACATCTGAGATTGATGCAAAAAGCGCGTAGTTACGCGCTCAAATATAATGCGATTATTAAAACTCGCTGTAAGCCTTAAATAAAATGCTGCCTCAATCGCGCGCAATACGACAGGCTGAGCAGGAATAATAACCACGGGCCATCGATTCCACCACCGCCACCCCCGGTCGCTATTGGAGCGGCAACGCAGGTACCCGATGTCGCGAATACCTGTCCATTGGTATTAAAGAAAGTTGTATTGCCAGTGGTATCAAAGGTACCAGCCCCGCCGCCACCTGAGTTCTGGATAATCAGATCAGCATCAGAAATATCGTAAAAATAATTGCTGTTACAACTCACTCTAAATCGTGCATTTGAACTGGAATTATCGGGCAGTGTTATTATCTGGTTTCCATTATTGACGACATTCGATAGCAATTGCGTCACCGCATAGGTTTTATGGTCAGCAGAAAAAGTAAGTAAATCTACGTCTACGCTAGCGCAACTCACAGCTCCGGTATTCGTGTTAGCCACATCCCAATTGAAAATAAAAGGACTCGTGGTAAAGATCGTCTGGGCAGTATTAAATGAGCTAATCCTGAAAGGACCGGACGCGCCATCTACGGTTAGGCTGATGTCATCGGTCGCCTGCCCGCTTTTATTGTCGCGCACGGTCAGGCGGAAATTAACAATTCGCGAGGTACAGGGTAAGGCTTCACTCAGATCTATTGGACCATCTGCCACCTGGGTGCCGAGGGCAGGAAAATCGCGATCACCTGTTGGCTGTGGTGGATAACTGCGGAACAGTGCATTGTCTCCGAAATCGTCGCCCAGGGTAGTTGACGAAGTAGCGGTTCCAGCATCCATCTGGTCCCACTGGTAGCTGAGCGTGTCACCATCGGTATCGCCGCCGGTTCCCTGCAGCAGAAACGATGTGTTGATTGGTATTGTTCGATTGATACCGGCATCGGCCGAGGGATCAGTATTTGAGGGAATAATCAATACGGCGTTGCTACAATTCCCCGCCACCTTAACAAAGTCATTAATTTGTGAAATCGAACCCGCATGAAACATGGCATCAGCCATGTTCTGAATGTTTTCGGCACCACAAATACCGGCATAAGCCATAATTGTCGATCCGCTTCCAGGCTCAAAAGTCGTCGCAACTTGACTTCTATTGCTGCCGCAACTCCCGGTAGTAC
>JACZQS010000100.1 GCA_022545625.1 Pseudomonadota bacterium | reverse complement strand
ATGGTTTAAACATTGCGGAGTAGCGACCGCTTTCATCTGTATTCATGCCATATTGTGAAAAACAGGCCGCGCTATAGTCGTTGGGTGCTTCAAATACGCAATACACGCCCCAACGCAGGTCCCGTGCTACCGGTTGGCCATCGCGTTCGAGGCTGGATACTACTTCAACCTGACCAGAGAATTCCAGTTGACCGCCCTGGTCCCTGGGGCGTAGTACCTGGGCGAGATCTTCGGCGCCACAGGCTGGAAAACTGAGACCCCGGGTCGGAGCCTGCAGGTCTGCCGCGTTGGCGATGGCCGCCATCTCGATCGAGGATTTGGTGCCATCGAGGAATGAATTAAACATCTGGCTGCGCATCCCTGCTGCCGCTGCCTGTTCTGCTGTCAGTCCATAGTGAGACCAGACAGTGTCCGGGGTCGACTGGTGGTAGGTTGGTAAATATTTGGTGCCCTTGCCTGCTGCCACGACAGCAAAACCACAGGACCTGGCCCAGTCCACCATTTCCATGGTCAGTGCCGGCTGATCACCGTAAGCCATGGAATAAACCACGCCAGCCTGCCGGGCCTGCATCGCAAGCCAGGGGCCTGCCAGCACATCGGCTTCAACATTCACCATCACCACATGCTTACCATGCTCGGCGCAAAGCAGCGCATGTTTTATACCCGCAGATGGATCACCGGTTGCCTCCACCACCACGTCGATGTTATCACCCCGAATCATTTCCTCTGCATCGTCGGTAAATGTCGTGGCGGCTAGACTGGCTTCATCCCAGCCAACTTCCCTGCATCGTTCCAGGGCCTGGGAAGGATCCAGGTCGGCAATGACGCTGACGATCAATCCGGGTGTGGTAGGCACCTGGGACAGGAACATCGAGCCGAATTTTCCAGCGCCAATCAATCCTGCCCTGACCGGCCTGGCATCTGCTTCGCGTTGTTTGAGAGATGAATAAAGAAACATAGTGGAATTGGAGTATTTATCCCGAATTCGCCAACCGCACCATACAAGTCACTTCGACCAGGCTGTCGCCAAACAGGTGAGGCGATTCGGTGGTGGTACGGGCAGGGTATTTTCCGGGTTCAAAAAACTCCCGATATGCGGCGTCCATCGCGTCAAAGTCATCGAGGCTAGCTAGATGGACGTCGATACGAACAACCTGGCTGAACCCGAGGTTGAGTTCGCCCAGAATATTTTCAATCAGCGTCATTACCGCAAGGGTTTCGTTATTGGCGTCTCCGAGAACCGATTGGCCTTCGGGAAAATCGGCAGCAACGATGCCGGCGAGATGGGCGTAAGTATCATCGATCACGACCTGGGTAAATGGTGCATGCGATTCGGGCATACACCTAGGCTGGAAATATCGAATCATGATGTTTGCTCCGACATTGGGAGTCTTGCATAAACTCGGTTGCTACAAAATAGTTTGAGCATACCTCGTCTGTATTAAGTCGATACTCACTTAACAATATAGATTTATATGAGTCAAGTCATTCGCTATTGCAGCGGTATTGACGATTAACTGGAGTTTTGTATTCAACTGTGATGAAGTCACGCCCTGCCAGATAAACCCACTCTAAAAATAATTGGTATTGATCATCGATAAACCCTCGAATCTTCCGGTAACACATAAATTTTCAATCGTACTGGCGATTATGGTATTAGCCGGATCGGGTAGCATCATGTCTACCGATCTGTATGCGCCCAGTTTGCCGTATTTAACTGATTTCTTCGGAACGACCCCGGAATTGATCAAACTGACGATCAGCCTGAACCTGCTAATGTTTGGTTTTGCGCAGTTGATCTATGGTCCGATCTCGGACCGATTTGGTCGCCGCCCGGTACTTCTCTGGTCAATTGCCCTGTTTTCAGTCGCCAGCATTGCCTGCGGATTAGCGCAAAGCATTGACCAGCTACTGGTTGCCAGAATACTGCAGGGATTTTTTGCGGCGGCCGAGGCGGTAATCTGCCTGGCGGTTTTTAAAGATTTGTTTACCGAGAAAGAACAGGTCAAGGGATTCGCCATCTATGGTATGTCGATTGCTCTGGCACCGGCTATCGCTCCTATTCTGGGTGGATATATTCACGTCTTGTTTGGATGGGAATACAATTTTTTTCTGACTGCCGGTGTGGGTGTGCTAACTGCTATTTTAATTTACCTGCTGTTACCCGAGTCCACCACACCCGATCCCCATGCCTTGAAGTTAAAATCTATATTGCATAACTACCGGTCAGTTGTGAGCAATAAAATTTTCATCACCTATGGGGCTCTTTCGGGTGTCGCGCTGGGTTTAATTTATGCGTTTGTGACCGGTGCACCATTTATCCTGATCTCTTATTTTGGAATCGAAATTCAGCACTTCGGCTATTACCAGGCGGTAATCGTTGTGGCATTTTTCCTCGGCAGTCTATTGGCAACCCGGCTGGTTGATTACTGGCAATCTCTACATGTGTTAAACCTGGGCCTGATCGTTATGGTAATAGGTTCTTTGCTGGTGGTTGGCTTTGTATTTATTGGAGGGTTGTCACCTAATACACTGGTTTTTGGCTATTTATTCATCGCTTTTGGTATCGGTCCAATATTCGCGGTCGCGCCTTCTAAAGCCATGTCAGCAGTTGATAGGTCGGCCGGTAGCGCGGCTTCCGTGTTTGGCTGTCTCGAAATCGGGCTGTCTGGCGTTATCGCTACCATGGTCAGTGTTATTCATGACGGTACACCAGGTCCATTTGGCATCGTCATAGGACTGACAGCAGTCGCTGGGATTGTTCTCGGGGTCATCGTCAATCGCCAGTCCACAAAGCAAGCTGCGGCAGTCGGCTAAGCCCTTTCGCAGTTGGAACTATTTAGGTAGACAATTACTTACCAGGTCAGATCGTCGGGGATCTGGTAATCCGCGTATGGATCGTCTTCAGATCCAGCCTTATTGGCGGTCAGGTTAAGCTGTACCACCGAGAGTTCGTCACGTTGGGCAATTTTTTCGGCGACAACGGCGGGTACGATTTCAAACAGTGTTTCACTTTTTAGCACCAGTCGGACGATGGCGAGTCGCCCCAGGCTCAGTTGCTGCTTGATGGTGTCGGTGACGTATATTTTCCTGACCCTGTTTTTATACACGAAACTATAGGCAATTTCACCGGTTCCACGATCAACCTTGTTAAGGGTTATCAATTGTTTTATCTGCGCAAACACCGCTTTTTGTTCGGTCTGCTTCTGTTTTTGCTGATTTAGTTTACGATCACGTTCCACTCTTTTCGCCTGCGCTTGCTGGGCTGCGGTTGGTTTCCTGCGCACAGCCCTGGCGCTGGTATTGCGTGCGGCTTTGGACTGTTTTTGGCGATCTTTTTTGGCCTTATTGGCTCCCTTTTTATCAACCAGGCCGGCCTTGAGTAGTTGTTCCTGTAGAGATGCCATGAATTAATTGTTTTTGCTACAAACCAGTAGAATAGTAAACTGCTGTTTGATAATCCAGATCTTATATCACTATCGTCTTAGCTGTTTCCGGGACAAGAAGTACATTCGTGGTGTGTATACTGCTAATCGGCAGGGGAATCGAATTATTAATTACCAGGCTTCTATCGAGATCAAAATATGACTTCATTGAGGGCATTATCAAAAGCGCTAAAAACGACTGAGATCACCTCCTGCGAATTGATTGACGATGCCCTGGCGCGTGCGAGAAAATCGGATTCAGTCTTTATACAACTGAATGAAGGGCTGTCGAGTCTGGCGAAATCAATCGACAGGGCGAGAGAGAAGCATGAACCGGTACCCGCATTGGCCGGAATTCCGATTACGCTGAAAGATTTATTCAATGTTCGCAATGAGCGAACGCTGGCGGGCTCGGTGGTTCGCAAGAGTCTTGCCCGTCCCGAAGCCGAAGACGCCGAAGTGATTGCACCGTTACGCGATGCGGGGTTGTTGTTTCTGGGGCGAACCAATATGAGCGAGTTTGCATTCTCGGGCATCGGTGTAAACCCGCACTATGGTACACCCTTATCGATCTGGGACAGGCAAACCGGCAGGCTGCCCGGTGGGTCGTCATCGGGTAGCGCGGTCAGTGTGGCAGAGGGAATCGTGGTTGCGTCACTCGGCTCGGACACAGCCGGTTCGTGTCGGGTCCCTGCCGCGTTTAACGGCCTTGTCGGGGTAAAGCCGAGTTACGGTCGAATGTCGTTAAAAGGTATATTCCCGTTGTCGCCGACATCCGATGCGCCCGGGCCGATAGCCACCGACGTGGATAGCTGCTACATCCTCGACCAGTTGATGTCTGGCAAGTGGTCCGCTACCGGTTCACTGCCGGACTTGTTGGTTCGAGAACCGCAGTCACTCAAACTTGTCGTACCGGAGGCCGGGGTTCTAGAAGATCTGGATAGCGAGGTTCGCTCGGCATTCGATCTGGCGCTGGATTGTTTGAGGGAAGCTGGCGCGCAACTAAGAACCGAAAAAATGCCGGTGATCGATGCGAGTATCGAATTGTTCTATAGCAAGGCGATAGTGCTCTACGAGGCCTATCAGCATCACCAGGCAATGCTTGAACAATATGGCGATGCCTACGATCCATTCGTGAGCCAACGCATACTCGCTGGTAAGATGATAAGCGACGATGAGCAACAGGATCGATACCGCGCCAAAGCCGAAGTGGTCGAAATGTTTAGTCAACATTTCGGGCGACTCGATGCGGACGCGTTGTTATATCCGACGACACCCTGCGTTCCGCCTGCGATTTCCGAAACCGACGATCCAGATAATGCCAGGCGGGTTAATCTGCGATGCTTGCGCAACACGGTGACAGTCAATTATTTTGACGGATGCTCGATCAGCCTGCCCTGCCATCGAAACGGTGAGGCGCCGGTTGGTCTGATGGTATCGTCGATCAATGGGGACGATGAAAAGCTGTATTCGGTTGCTGCAACTATCGAGCAAATTCTGAAACCGCATAGGCTTTAAATCCGGCATGTCTAATTTAGCAAAACTGCGCCGCATTGCGCTCAACCAGCAGGGGCTGTTAAAAACCGATTCTTTCGGCCGCGGTAAGGCGGCGACGCTGCGTGCGATCGAACATCTCGGTTACGTGCAAATCGATACGATCTCGGTGGTCGAGCGTGCCCACCACCATGTCTTGTGGTCACGGGTTTCCAACTACCAGCCGAAATTTCTCGACCAGCTGGTCAGGCAGCGCAATCTGTTTGAATACTGGTATCACGCCGCGGCATGGTTGCCGATGCGCGATTTTCGCTTCGCTTTACCGCGCATGACCCAAACCAACGGCGAAAGAAACTGGTTTAAAAGCAGCGAGAGGAAATTAATCGACCATATCCTGAAACGAGTTCGCGAGGAAGGCCCGTTGCGGGCGCGGGATTTCGAAGATACACGCAAGGGAAAAAAGCAATGGTGGGACTGGAAGCCCGCGAAACAGGCGCTCGAGCAGTTATTTATGCAGGGTGAACTGATGGTCAGCGGTCGTCAGGGTTTTCAGAAAGTGTATGACCTGCGCGAACGGGTATTGCCGGACTGGGTTGATACGCGACAACCAACGATGTCCGAATACGCCAGTTACCTGGTCGATACCACTTTGCGCGCGCACGGTTTCGCAACCCTGAAATCGATTTGCTATTTACGCAAAGGGCAGTCGTTGCGCGATGCGGTCCGGGAACAATTGCAGTTACGAATTGATACTGGATCTATAACCACAATTGCTCTAAATGATTACAGCCTGGTTTATGCAGATGCCGCGCTTCTCGAAACCCGGGCGCCTCGCAGCAACGCGGTTGTGCGAATCTTATCGCCATTTGATAACGCGGTTATTCAACGCGAACGCGGGCGTGACCTGTTTGATTTCGACTACCAGATCGAGTGTTACCTGCCGCAACCGAAACGCCAGTTCGGTTATTACTGTTTACCGGTTTTATATCGCGACCGGTTCATTGGCCGAGTCGATTGCAAGGCGCATCGTTCCGAAAAACGACTGGAAATAAAGGCCCTGCATATCGAGCACAAAGTTGATGACGATTTTGCCGAGGCTTTTAATCACTCGGTGAAGTCATTCGCGCTATTCAACGGCTGTAACGAAGTGACAAATCTTGACGCCATCAGGGTATCCGCAAGCGCCCGATGAAGTTGGTGTCTTCGCCAAACCAGATGGATTGCCTGCCATCATCGAAATACATATGACGAATGGAACCTCCGGCGTTGGGCACATCGATGACGGTGTCGAACGCCTGTTTGGCGATATCGAATTCGACCAGCCGGTTGGGGCTACCACCCTCGGCAAGCCAGATATGTTCGCGATGATCCATTGCCATGCCGTAAGGTCTCGACCCTGATCCACCCGGCAGCTGCCATTCCTGAAACGTCTTTGATCCGGGATCATAGCGTCCTAACATCCCGCGGCTATAGTCGCCATACCAGATCACACCATCGCCGCTGATTTCAAGTCGGCGCGGTCGGCTTTTCGCATGCGGCAATTCGACAAGCTCGATTGCCAGCGTTTCGGCATCAATCGTAGCTAGCTTATGGGTGCCAAATAATACTACCCAGGGCTGACCGTTGGAGTCCACCTTGATGCCATAGGGTCGGGACCCGGAGTCGGGGAGGGCGATCAGGTCGACTTTGCCGGTACCCATGTTCAGTCGGCCGATCAGGTTGCTCCACTGTGCGGTGAACCAGATATTGCCCTTGCGATCGAATGCCAGCGTGTGGGGATCGCGCGCTGTCGAGTCTGGCATCGGATATTTGGTAACTTCGCCACTTTTTGGATCGAGCCGGCCGATGTAGGGTCGTGTATTCGCGGCAAACCAGATCTGGTCATGCTCGTCTATGATCAGGTTGTGCGGGCCGGCACCATCGGCAAGCGCGTATTTTTTGAATTCTCCGGATTCTGGCTCGAGGTAAGCCAGGTACCCACCTGCCTGGCCGCAAAACCAGACCCGTCCTAGCGAATCGACGAAGGGATCACGGGGTCGGCTATGTTGGTAGGGAACCGCCCATTCACTTATTTCAACACCTGTTGCGAGGCCTGTCGAGGTGCCTAAACAGCTAGCAAAAAACAGGATTGTAATCGCTACAGGTCGCATAGACTTCCCCTCCGAGCGCTGTGACATGAATATCAAAAGATAAGTGTTGTGGTGACCTGCTGAGATCGCCGTGCGGCAGGTAACTATTGCTGTCCCAGGGTCTCTAAATCCGACATGAATGGCAACACAGCCGCCTTGTCTGTTTCCGGGACATCTGCATAAATGTCCATCATTTGCATCGATGACTGCATAATCTGCCGCATGGCATCTTTCTGTTCGTCGGTCATGTTGCTTTTTTCGATCTGCTCCAGGGCCTGCTGCATCTGCTCATCCATCTGCGGCAACCCGGTCTTCATGCTGTTCGCAGCGAACGCTCGCATGATCCGATCCGCAGTTGTTCCCCATTGGTCCAGGTCGGGGAACCCATGTCGCTTGATAACCTCAAGCATCTCGTTGTAGGCCTGCTGACCCTGCATCTGGGCGATCGCCATGGAGAACGGGCTGGCAGCTCCTGCCATGGATCCGCCCGAGGAAATGTCAGGACTCACTATCTTTTCAGCACCGTACTTCTTGCTAATTTCCTGAAGATCCCGAACCGAATCGATATATCCCTCAATATTTTGTGGTGTCAGTAACTCCGCGCTCTGCGCAGAAGTAGAAACAGTAAATAGTAAAGATGTTACAACGATAATAATTACACGAGGTATATTCATGCTCTAATTTCTCCCACGATCAAATAGCCCATTCATATCAGCCTGTATGCACACATTCTGTCAATCCACCGATCATAGCACGCACCGTTGCAACTATCCCGGAGCATAAAAAGGGCCCGTAAAAGGGGTCGGTGACAAATAATAATGATTCTCATCTGT
>JACZQS010000099.1 GCA_022545625.1 Pseudomonadota bacterium | reverse complement strand
CCCCTGCCATGCGGCGGAGTATAAGGGCATTCGAAATACGGCGCAATGAATCTCTAGAAGCCGTTATTTTTTTTAAATAGTTAAATTAAGCGGGGTCATATGTGCGGTTTGTACGGCGCATTAAGTTTTGACGGGCAGAGCATCGACCGCGGAATTGCTAAGTCGATGTCTGAAAAAGTGGCGCGTCGTGGGCCCGATGACCGGGGAGAGTGGTTTGATGGGCCGGTAATGCTCGGACACAGGCGATTGGCAATAATAGATTTGTCGCCCAGTGGTCACCAGCCCATGCATGATACGAGTGAGCGCTATAGCATCGTATTCAATGGAACGATTTATAATTATCCCGAGTTGCGCGAAGTGCTGATTGCCGATGGCTACCGGTTTAATTCGCATAGCGATACTGAAGTAATTCTCAATGCTTATGCCTGCTGGGGTGAGCAATGTACAGAAAAACTGCACGGCATGTTCGCATTTGCAATCTGGGACACAAATCGGCAATCGCTGTATTTGGCCCGTGATCGAATGGGCATTAAGCCGCTCTACTATGCGCATACCCCCGGCGGATTTTATTTCGCATCAAATCCACAGGCTTTATTGGCTACCGGCCTCTGTGATACCGAAATCGACCCAGTAGGGCTGCACCATCAACTTAGCTTGCACGCGGTGATTCCTGCACCCCGTACGCTATTGAAAGGAATTCGTAAATGCCGACCAGCATTTCATCTCCGTGTCGATAGCGACGGTAGCAGGAGTGAATCAAGCTACTGGTCGCTAGTGGCAAAACGCCCCGATCTACCACTGTCGGCTGAAGAGTGGAATATCGCCATTCGTGATGCCCTGATGGAATCGGTAAAAATGCGCTCGGATATTGCCGATGTGCCGGTTGGTGTATTACTTTCGGGTGGTCTTGACTCCAGTTTACTGGTGGCATTGCTGGCCGAATCAGGGGTTGGCAAGATCAAGACCTATAGCATCGGATTTGAAGACCAGCCCGAAGAAAAAGGCAGTGAATTCGAATTCTCTGATGCGGTTGCACAAATGTATGACACCGAACATCAAAAATACATGATTCCGAATGACCAGGTAATCAACCGACTGCCCGAAGTGATACGCTCGATGGCGGAGCCGATGGTAGGCCAGGACGCTGTAGCTTTTTATCTACTGTCGGAGCAGGTCAGGCGAAGCGTCAAGGTGGTGCAAAGCGGCCAGGGTGCCGATGAGGTATTTGCCGGTTACTTCTGGTATGGACCCATGCAGGCTTCAAGTGGATCATCGTTACAACGATTTGCCCCTCATTACGTCGATCGGGATCACGACGAGTTTTGCGACACGGTAGAGAGTCAATACAGGGGTGAAGATTATACTTCTGCACTGATCGAAGAAAATCTCGATACTGAACAAGCCGACAGCTTTATGGATGCGGTGTTGCGTTTCGACGTGACTACCCTGATTGTCGATGATCCAGTGAAACGCGTTGATAATATGACCATGGCCTGGGGTCTGGAAGCACGTGTTCCCTACCTCGACCATCAGCTGGTTGAACTGGCAGCTAGCTGTCCGCCTGAGTTAAAACTTAAACATCAGGGTAAGGGTTTGCTTAAGGAAATTGCGCGTGGAAGAATTCCTGACGCGGTGATTGATCGACCGAAGGGGTATTTTCCAGTGCCCGCCTTAAAGTACGTACGGGGAGATTTCTATCAATTTATGGCAGATACCCTGAATAGCCAAAGCAGCCGCGAGCGCGGTATTTTTAATCAGTCCTATATCGATCGCCTACTGGCGGAACCGGAGAAACATTTCACCCGTTTAAATGGCAGCAAACTCTGGCATTCGGCTGTACTTGAATACTGGTTGCAGCAACATATTGGATAATTGAAAACTGTAATTAAAGACCCACGCTAAAATCCATTTTCAGCTGAAAATATCGATCACACCGATTCTAATTGATTAGAAAATCGAGTATCATAATAACCAAGTATTTTAGTCAGTTATTAATTGAGGATTATCGATGGACGTTTTGGAACGTATTAAAAACCAGGTAGAAGCTCACCCGCTCATCATATATATGAAGGGGACACCACAATTACCGCAATGCGGCTTTTCGAGTAAAACCGTCGAGGCTCTTAAATCGCTTGAAATAGAGTTTGCCTATGTCAATGTGCTGGCCGACCCAGAAATATTTCAGAATTTACCGCGCTATGCGGATTGGCCTACCTTCCCCCAGGTTTATGTAGATGGTGAACTCATCGGCGGCTGTGACATCACGCTGGAAATGCACGAATCTGGAGAACTAGAGAAACTCGCCAGTGCTGCTTTAGAAAAAAAGGCAGTTAAACATTAATCAGATGCGCGTCAGGATTGGCGCATATCCTTTAGCACCAGGGCGATAATTTCTTCCGCGGTTGGCGCTGGGTCAAGGGCGTGCCCCTGCCACATGCCTACTGACATTATAAGTTGTTTCCCCTGGTCACTGGTTTGTCGAGTGTGGCGTTTGACGTTATCGACTAGTCGCGCAAACATATCGAGATTAAAATCATCGGGCTCCTGGTACTGAATCGAAACTGCAAAAGTATTGGTGTCGAATCGAAAAACCCTGTCCATAGGTCGAAGCGCTAGCTGTAGTGAATTGGAAATGGTTTTCAGGGTCCCGGGGCGTAATTCTGAATTAGCCGATTTAACCTCTATCAGGCCGATTGCGAGTCCACCACCCCTGCGCACGCTGTTGCTTACCAGAGATTTGATATGAGATTCAAGTTGTGCCCGGTTAGGCAGCAGGGTTTCCGGATCCTGTTGGGTGTACCGTTTCCCCTCTATTACCCGGTTGCCGAGTGATCGTATTTGTTCCCGCAGCTCATTTTGTTGAAAGGCGGTCCGCGCTGCGCCATAAACACGTGCAGACAATTCGAAACGGTTTGCCGATTTCGAAATAAAATCATCTACGCCGCGATCAAATGCGACCACTATACTGGACGTGGTATCTTCTGCTGTAAGCAACACGATGCCGGTATAACGGTCGTTTTTTCCATCCCAGCGCCGAATTAGATCGGTTACTTCCAGTCCATTCATGCCCGACATCCAGAAATCTGCGATGACCACATGAGCGCGGCGCTGATTTAACAGGAAAAGGGATTCTTCACCCGAGGAAGCGGTGCGTATATCGCTAAAGCCTGATTTTGTTAAGCCAGATTTAACCACTGCCCGGCTAAATTGAAGGTCATCGACGACGATTACTGAGAGTTCTTCTTTAAGCAAGGTTTTAGCGGTGGGATATTTGAGTCGGGGGATTATAAATTAAATTCATACTTCAGGCTGCACAAAAGGGGTGTCGTTGATTATTTTACAAAATAGTGCCGCGGTCATCTCCGCATCGTAAATTGCCGAATGGGCTTCTTCGGTATCCCACTCGAATCCAGCGGCCTTTACCGAGCGGGCAAGTACGGTTTGGCCATACACCAGTCCGGCCAGCGTGACAGTATCAAAATTACTGAAAGGGTGAAATGGATTGCGCTTGACGCCGCTGCGCCGTGCTGCAGCATTGATGAATTTTAAATCAAAATAAGCATTATGCCCAACCAGAATCGCCTTGTTGCAAGCCTGCCGCTTCAGGGCTTCTCGCACAGGCTTGAATATTTTCGGTAAGGCCTGTTTTTCATCCAGCGCCAGTCGAAACGGGTGGTTTACATCGATGCCGTTGATAGCCATCGAGGCAGGGTCAAGATTTGAACCTTCAAATGGTGTGACATGACAGGAAATCGTTTCAGCGCAATAGAGTTGACCGCGCTCGTCCATATCTATAATCACCGCAGCGATTTGCAGCAGAGCGTCGGTTTGCTCATTAAAACCACCAGTTTCGACGTCGACGACGATGGGTAGGTATCCACGGAAACGCTCGCACATTGGTGTGAAGTCAGTCATTGCTAGTTACTTTCCATTGCAGTTTTTGGCCAGCCTTGAAAGGAACCAGACTTTGCTGCCCAAAGGGCAGGGTTTCGGGGACGGTCCAGCTAGATTTCTGCAAAACGATTTTACTGTTGTTGACAGGCAGCCGATAAAATGCCGGGCCGTTCAAACTCATAAATGCCTCAAAATTCGAAAAATCCCCTGCCAGGTCGAAGGCCTCTGCGTAAAGTTCGATGGCACAATAAGCAGAATAGATGCCGGCGCAGCCACAGGCAGATTCCTTTGCTTGTCGACTATGAGGTGCGCTATCGGTGCCGGCAAAGAACTGATTCGAATCACTGCTTGCCGCCTTCAGCAACGCCAGGCGATGAGATTCGCGTTTGGCCACAGGCAAGCAATAGTGATGCGGTCGGAAACCATTGCTAAACATGGCATTTCGATTGATTAACAGGTGATGTGGTGTGATCGTGGCGGCCATCTTGCTACCCTGTGCAACGACATAATCGACTGCCTCGCGGGTTGTAATATGTTCAAATACAATCGGTAGTTCTGGGAAGTCGATGCGCATAGCGTTAAGACTGGTATCGATAAATCGATTTTCCCGATCGAATATATCTACCCCATCCCCGGTGGCTTCACCGTGTACCAGCAATGGCAGTTGATATTCCTGCATTGCATCGAGGATCGGGTATATATGTTTGATATCGGTGACAGCGGCGTCAGAATTCGTCGTCGCACCGGCCGGATATAGTTTCGCCGCAAATATATAGTCTGATCTGCTGGCATTTTTGATGTCCTCAATATCGCTATTATCAGTCAGGTATAGTGTCATCAGCGGTTGGAACTGATGATCGGATGGTAATGCGGACAGAATGCGTTTGCGATAGGCCAGGGCGTCCTTACAGGTTTTAACCGGTGGGCTCAGATTCGGCATTACGATAGCGCGTGCGAACTGCCGGGCACTGTCGCCGACTACTGATTCCAGGTAGGGTGAATCGCGCAAGTGTAAATGCCAGTCATCGGGCTTGATGATTGTCAGTCTGTTCATTCAGTTATTGATTTATCAAGTAATTTATCTAAAGATAATGCTACTGATTATGACATGAAAAACCATTCCAGCAGTCAATATGCCGTATAATCATGCCAGATATCAATGATATTTTGAATCTGGCGACTGCAATAAGGTTCCAACCCCGGTTTCTGGAGAGTGAATAAGCGCTCCGGTAATTTTGCTGAATAATAAAACCAATGTGAGTAAGTAATGGCAAATGAGATAGACCTTGATCCGCAGGAAACCCGTGAATGGGTCGAGTCGCTCGAATCGGTACTTGAACGCGAAGGTCCAGCCAGGGCGCACTTTTTGCTGGAGAAATTGATCGACAAGGCGAGGCGCTCCGGCGCGTATTTACCTTATACCGCGAATACCGCCTATGTAAATACGATTCCACTCTCGACACAACGCCCGATTCCGGGTGACCAGGCGATTGAGCACACTATCCGTTCGGTAATTCGATGGAATGCCGCCGCGATGGTGGTCCACGCCAATCGCAAATCGAGTGAACTGGGTGGGCATATTGCCAGTTTTGCCTCGGCAGCCACCCTGTACGATGTTGGCTTCAGTCATTTTTTTCGTGGCCCGGGTGACGATAATAAGGGAGACCTGGTATTTTTTCAGGGGCATTCGGCGCCTGGCATATACGCGCGGGCGTTTCTGGAAGGACGCCTGAGCGAAGAACAACTAAAATTATTTCGCCAGGAAGCGCTAAACGAAAACGGTCTGTCGTCTTATCCTCACCCCTGGCTGATGCCCGATTTCTGGCAATTTCCGACTGTATCGATGGGTCTGGGCCCGCTGATGGCAATCTATCAGGCACGATTTATGAAATACCTGGAAAATCGCGAAATCCAGCCCCAGGGTGATCGCAAGGTCTGGGCTTTTATGGGTGACGGCGAGATGGACGAACCGGAATCACTGGGTGCGATTTCCCTGGCGTCGAGAGAAAATCTGGACAATCTGATTTTTGTGGTTAATTGTAATTTGCAACGACTCGACGGTCCGGTGCGGGGTAACGGCAAAATAATTCAGGAACTGGAAGCAGTTTTTCGCGGTGCCGGCTGGAACGTGATCAAGGTGATATGGGGTTCTTACTGGGACCCGCTGCTTGCCAAAGACAAGGATGGCCTTTTACAAAAACGTATGGAAGAAGCTGTCGATGGTGAATATCAGGCTTTCAAGGCGAAAGGCGGTGCCTATACCAGGGAGTACTTTTTCGGAAAATATCCCGAGTTGAAAGAGATGGTAGCGGACATGTCCGACGAGGATATCTGGCGTTTGAATCGGGGTGGACACGATCCCCACAAGGTTTACGCGGCTTATGCCGAGGCAGTCGAGCACCGGGAACGGCCCACCGTGATACTGGCGAAAACCGTGAAGGGCTATGGTATGGGTGAGGCGGGTGAAGGTCAGAATGTCACCCATTCACAAAAGAAGATGGGCGAAGATGCTTTGAAAGCGTTTCGTGATCGATTCAATATTCCGATTGGCGACGATGAAATAGCCGAAGCACCGTTTTACAAATTTGCCGAAGATAGCGAAGAAATGCAATATTTACGCAAGCAACGCGAGGCGCTTGGTGGATTTATGCCAGTGCGCAGGAATACCGCCGAGCCGCTTGTGATACCCGGCCTGGATACCTTCGATGCTTTATTAAAAGCCAGTGGTGAGCGTGAATTTTCAACCACGATGGCATTCGTGCGAATTTTATCTACCCTGACCCGAAGTAAATTAATCGGAAAAAATATCGTGCCGATCATACCCGATGAGGCACGTACATTTGGTATGGAAGGCATGTTCCGTCAACTCGGTATCTACTCGTTCAAGGGCCAGTTGTATGAGCCGATGGACTCGGACCAGGTGATGTATTACCGCGAAGACAAAAAAGGCCAGATTTTACAAGAGGGTATCAACGAGGCAGGCGCAATGTCTTCGTGGATAGCGGCCGGGACGGCCTACAGTACCCATGGCATTAATATGATCCCATTTTATATCTTTTACTCGATGTTTGGATTTCAGCGTATTGGGGACCTGGCCTGGGCTGCAGCCGATATGCAGGTACGAGGTTTTTTGATGGGTGGTACTGCGGGGCGTACAACACTGGCTGGAGAGGGGCTACAACATCAGGATGGGCATAGTTTGCTCGTCGCCGGTACCATTCCGAACTGTATTTCCTACGATCCGACATTTGCCTACGAATTGGCAGTCATTATTCACGATGGGTTGAAACGCATGTTTCAGTTACACGATAAGGTGTTTTATTACATCACCGTGATGAATGAAAACTATACCCACCCGGAAATGCCAAAAGGCTCGGAAGAGGGTATTTTGAAAGGAATCTACTGCCTTCAGGAGGGCGATGAAAAAGGTAAGAAGGTTCAGTTAATGGGATCCGGCACTATTTTACGCGAAGTGTTGGCCGCGGCTGATTTACTCAAGACCGATTTCGATATCAATGCCGATGTCTGGAGCGTCACCAGCGTAAACGAGCTTGCCAGGGAGGCGATAAACTGCTCGCGCTGGAATCAATTGCATCCGCTTAAAAAAGCCCGTAAAAGTTATTTGGAAGCCCAGCTCCAGGGCCGTAAAGGTCCGGCTATTATGGCCACTGACTATACCCGTGCATTCGCAAACCAGTTACGTGAATTTATCCCGATGCCGTTTTCGACGCTCGGCACCGAGGGTTTTGGGCGCAGCGATACGCGTGATAATTTGCGAATATTTTTCGAGGTGAATCGACACTATATTGTGGTTTCAGCGCTCAAGGCTCTGGCCGATGAAGGTGAGATTGAGAATAAGATTGTGCAACAGGCAATCAAAGATTATGGCATAGATGCGGAAAAACCCGATCCGGCTAGCGTCTAGCGGGGGGAGATAACAGTGGCTGAACTGAAAATAATTAACCTGCCGGATATTGGTGACTTCGAGGAGATCGAAGTGATCGAGATATT
>JACZQS010000098.1 GCA_022545625.1 Pseudomonadota bacterium | reverse complement strand
TTTGACTCGTTACAAGATGCGCAGGAATGGGCTGATGCGGACCCTTATATTCTTACCGGGGTTTATGACTCGGTCGAGGTCAAACCGTTTAACCAGGCATTACCCTGAATTTTGTCCCCCGCAATTTGCGGGCTAGGCACCTAGCTCGTTTAATAATTTATCTTCGGACTCGATTCTTACTGCTATCGCTTCCCCGACTGACGACAAATCTTTATACAGATCTACCAGGCTTTCGTGGTTATCGGCACCATCATACTTGTCGTTGAAATCGACAAAATGCTCGGTAGTCGAAGATATCGAAGGGTAGACCCGATTTGCGATCCGTTTTACTTTTTCGCGGCGCTCCTGGCCATCGATGATGCGTTCGTAAATTTCAAAATGTCCGAGCGCGGCATAATCGATCAGCGCCTGACTAAAGGCCTTAAGGTTCTCCAGAACCGTATTGGCCGAAGTATCTTTCGACTCAAGTTCAGCCAGATCGCACATCGCAACTATGACTTCCTGCCGCTCAGAGATTAGCGCTTTGATAGTGTCTGACTGCCGTTTGCGGCGGTCATTTTCCGCGGAGACCTTTTGGGCTATCTCTGCAATAGTGTTGATCTGTGTTGTATCACCCACAATTTACCTCTTAGTTAACCTGCAACGGAAATGGTTGGTTTATTTTCCCAATGAAATTACGATGTCTCTGGACTTCAATTTTAAGCTAATCCATCTGTTCAATACTGTGATCCCTGCCGATAATCGAGTTTTAATTCGAATTCTATAACCTTGGTGAACCCCGAGATCAAATAATGCCACAGAATTAGCGATCGTGCGATACCAACTTGAGAACTTCAAGGTATAGCAACCAAAAATTAGCACCAGATTTCCCCGAGATTGGCTACCGCAAGCAGGAATTTCCGAAACCGGGCCGAATTTTGATAATATGACCGATTTGCAAATGGCTATATGAATAATGGCAAAGGATATCAAAGCACAAATAACCCGACTCGAGACGCTTTATACCGAGCAGGAATATACAATCCAGGCACTCAACCAGATAACAATCCGTCATGATCAGGAGATCAGCCAGCTGCGTTCGAAATTGCAATTGCTCGATCGACAATTTCGCAGCTTGCGGGAGAATATTCCGTCGCAGGGTGCCGGCGATGAAAAACCACCACATTATTGACGCTTTCCGCCTTGAAGATGACTGCTAAATCGGGCAGGGAGTCCGAATATTTTCAAGGTTACTCGGGGATTTTATGCGACGATCTTCGATTCGAGATGCTGGGTGATGGCCTCGTTATCCACCTGGAGCAGCAACCCAACAATATTCGTTATAAACACTCTTACAGCGAACACCACTTCTTTAAGCGGGCGCAGCAGTCTAATCAGGCTTTGCTTAAAGCCTGCAATAATAAACAGCGTAGTATAAAAACGGTGCTCGATCTAACCGGCGGCTGGGGAATGGATAGCTTCATTCTAGCCTGCCATGGCCAAACTGTGACCTGCATCGAACAAAATACACTGGTGCACAAAATAAGTGCTTATTCGCTGCACTGTGCCCGGGCGATAAAACACAGTGCAATGGCCGCGAATCGCGTCGAGATGATCCATGCCGACAGCGTTGATTATTTACGCAAGCATGCGAAATCAGGCGTCTACGACTGCATTTATCTGGACCCGATGTTCCCCGACCACAAGTCCAGTGCAAAGCCGGCTAAAGGCCTGCAAATCTTGCAAAAACTGACCCATAACCACGACATTCAGACATGCTTCGAACTTGCATTAGCCAAAGCGTCGAAACGTGTTGTAGTGAAAAGCCCGGCAAAGTCTGTAGCCCTGTTCGAGGATAAGCCCGATCTGGTTTACCGTGAGAAAACTATTCGGTTTGAGGTTTTCCTGATAGCTAGTCACGAAAATTATTGAACTGTAGCGGAATGCCGAGATTGGCCTCGCGCAGCAATTGCATGATCTGTTGCAGGTTGTCGCGTTTTTTACCGCTGACTCGTACCTGGTCACCCTGGATCGCAACCTGCGCCTTAATTTTAGAATCTTTGATCAGCCGCACGATTTTACGCGCGAGGTCCTGGTCCAGACCTTCCCTCACCAAAACCTGCTGACTCGCCCTTTTATTCATTTCGACGATGTCAGAAAACTCCAGGCAGCTCACATCGATGCCGCGTTTGGACATTTTTTCTTTCAGTATCGGCGTCATCTGCTTTATTTGAAATTCTGACTCGGCGATCAAACTAAGCTGGTTATCCGTTTGCTCGATTCTGGCGCCCGACCCTTTAAAGTCGTAACGTGTCCCGATCTCCCGGTTGGCCTGGTCGATTGCATTACTCAGTTCGTGATGATCAACTTCGGAAACGGTGTCAAATGAAGGCATAGTCGAGTACCCGGTCAAATTAATAATTACGGATTAACAGTCAAAACGTTAAAATACTGGTCGAAAGTATAATCGGGAATTCGCAGATTTAGAAATCGGCTGTTTCCAGTAATTGCACGACCAGCATAATCGTACCTGGCCGTACTGCAGGATTCCCGCAGTGTATGTTCGATATCCCCTACTAATGGACAGCCCAAATCAGTGCCAAGGCCGTAAGCGACGAAATACCGCTCATCCCTGGAGCGTAGGGTATTTCTAGCATAATCGGGCTGGCGGCTAGAACTTGAATTCGCATCCTGTAAGTCCTTATTGCTATTTTTGATATCCTCAATCACCTGTTTAGAACGATGTATGAGCAAAACCGTCAAATTGTCATCGATCAACCAGACAGGTTGATCGAGGGATATTTGCGACAGTGTGAAACGATAGCTGGAATGAATCGCAGCGGGCCTGACATCGACGCTAAAGTCCACCAGCACGAACAATATGGCTAGTGCCAGTAACCCCATCAGGTACTTGGTTATACGAAGCAATACCAGGCGATTGTTCACTGCGAGGAGATTATTCCACCAGTCAATCGAGGCGAATCGATTCACCACTTTGTTCCGAGCAATAAATACTCAACCGGGAAAACAGGTCACGATCCCTGTCTCCATTCAGGCACCAGATCTGATTAGCCTCATCATAATCAAAATGGTAGCCACCCGATTTGGCGGCTACCCAGATCTGACTTAACGGGGTTTGCTTGTTGATGATTATCTGGCTGCCATCGGCGAATTCCAGCGTCAGGATATCACCGGCATTATCGTAATCAATATCGGCACCGGAGGCATCGATCGCCTCTTCGATAGCGATCATGGTTTCTTCTGCTAGCTGGTTAAATTCCGATTCATTCATGGATTGATCAGAGGTTCCCTAATCTTGTTTAAAATCCAACGAGGCTGAATTGATACAGTATCGTTTTCCCGTCGTTTCGCGAGGTCCGTCATCGAACCTGTGTCCCAGGTGACAGCCGCATTTGTCGCACATCACTTCGGTACGTGCCGTTCCGAGTGACCCGTCCTCCTCGTAACGGATAGTATCTTCAGAGACTGGGCGATCAAATGAAGGCCAGCCAGAATGTGAATCATACTTCGAATCTGAATTGAACAGTACCTCACCACAACATTTGCAGTGGTAATTCCCATCGCGTTTATTGTCGCAATAGACTCCACTAAACGGTGGTTCGGTGCCCTTGTCGCGGCAAATATGGTATTCCTCGGGTGTCAGTTTATCACGCCATTGTTCGTTGTCATTCATCCGAAATTTATCCTCATAGTCTGGCTTCGATAGAAATAGAGCTATCTGTCCAAATATAGTTCCTTGCCATCAACCAGGTAAATCCAGCCCTTGGCAATACGGTAAATTAACCATATTACAACAGCGGGCAATACCAGATAACCGATCAGCAAAAATGTTGTTAAAACACCAAGCACTGTCCACAATAAGCCGTACCAGAAGGTATTTTTTTGCCACTGGAAGTGTGATTCTAACCAGCTACCCTTCACATCCTCGTCTTTGACATAATTGATAATAATGCCCAATACAGCAGTTATCAGCAACACAAACGAAAGTGCCTGCAAGATATATACCGCATAGGTGTATTGCTTTATATCTGGATTTGAAATATTTAGATTCCTAATTGACAGGCTACGGGTTGGTTGGTGAAGCCAGTATCTACCAGTTTCCTTAATTGATCAAAATTTCAAACTGCGCCTGGTCCATCACTTCGACACCCAGCGCCTCCGCCTTATTTACTTTAGAACCCGGCTTTTCTCCGGCAATGACCGCGCTAGTCCTGGCCGAGACACTACTACTGACCTTTGCGCCACGGAGTTTCAATCGCGCCGCCGCCTGTTCTCGCGAGAAACCTTCCAGGGTACCCGTTATGACATAGGTCTTACCCAGCAACGGCTGGCTTTCGGAAGCCCTGGGTTTATCAATTTTGGGCCAGTGAACACCCTGTTTGACCAGGTCCCGTACGATCTCAAGATTATCCACCTGGTTGAAAAACTGGACAACATTAGCAGCCACAACCGGACCCACATCTTCGACTTGCTGAAGCTCCTCGATATCAGCAGCAATTATTTTATCAAGATGCCTGAAATAATTTGCCAGGGCTTCCGCCGTGGCCTCGCCAACCTCGCGAATGCCGAGTGCAAATAAAAACTTACCCAGTGTGGTTGCCTTGCTCGCATCCAGGCTGTCGAGCAGATTATGTGCCGATTTTTCAGCCATTCTGTCCAGCGCGGCAAGCTGCGAAAACTCGAGGTGGTACAGGTCACCTATCGACTGAATTATTTCGAGTTCAACCATTTGCTCGACTAGCTTATCACCCAGTCCTTCTATATCTAAGGCTTTGCGCGAGGCAAAGTGTTTGATCGCCTCCTTTCGTTGTGCCGCGCATATCAGGCCACCGGTACACCGGTAAGCAGCCTGTCCTTGGTTCTTTACCACGTCTGAATTGCAAACCGGGCAGCGATCTGGCATTTGCGGACGGGGTAATTCATCCTTTCTTTCGCTTGCTACCGGTGACACGACTTCGGGAATCACATCGCCCGCCCGGCGCACTATGACAAGATCACCGATACGGATATCTTTACGTTCAATTTCATCCATGTTGTGCAAGGTGGCATTACTCACCATAACACCAGCGACCGCAACCGGTTCTAGCCGGGCAACCGGTGTCAGCGCGCCTGTACGGCCTACCTGAAATTCGACGTCAAGCAGGCGTGTCGTGACTTCCTCGGCCGGAAATTTATAGGCTATCGCCCATCGTGGTGCTTTCGATACGAAACCGGCCTGCTGCTGTTGCTGGATATCATTCAGTTTGAAGACGACCCCATCGATATCAAACGGCAGGGAATCACGCTGCGAGAGTATTTTCTGGTAATACTGTATACATCCTTCAGCCCCTTCGACAAGTTCGATATATGGACTCACTGGAAAACCGATAGATCGCAGGTACTGCATGCGCCCAAACTGCCCTTGCGGTAGATCGCTCCCCTCGGCCCGGCCAATCGCGTAACTACAAAATAGCAACGGGCGGGTCGCGGTAATTCTTGAATCGAGCAATCGTAGGCTACCGGCCGCCGCGTTACGTGGATTGGCGAATATCTTTCCCTGGATTTTTGCCTGCGAATCATTCAACGCGTTAAATCCCGCATGATCCATATAGACCTCACCGCGCACCTCGATCATCCCTGTCGATTTTTCACCAGTCAATTGTAGCGGTATAGATGGCAGGGTTTTAGCATTCGCGGTTATATTCTCTCCAGTCTTACCATCACCCCTTGTGGCAGCTCGCAGCAGCTTTCCCTGCTCGTATAACAGGCTTATTGCCAATCCATCCAGCTTTGGTTCGGCAGTGAAGGCCAACGCGGCACCAGTACTGGCAACCCTGTCAATCAACCGCTTCTCGAAAGCCCGCATTTCATCATCGTCGAAGGCATTTTCCAGCGATAGCATCGCGACTTCGTGTATGACCGGTTCGAAATGCGTCGCAGGCGCCGAACCTACTCGCTGTGTCGGCGATAGTTCAGAAGCCAGTTCGGGATATTGTTGCTCAAGCTGCTGCAATTTCCGATACAGGCGATCATAAGCCTGGTCGGTGATCTGGGGATCATCGAGTACGTGGTAACGGTGATTATGCGAATTGATCTCTTCCCTGAGAGATTGAATTTCTGCGATGACAGACTCGGGTACAGGCATGTTAATGATGGGGCTTAATCAGCCTTGCAATTTTTTCCTGACCTGGGTGATTTTAGCCATCGTCAGCAACTCATGGTTTGACTGGTATACCTTCACATCCAGCAACCGTACGAGTTCATCGACTTTCTTCAACATCAGCTCGTATGATATTTTCGCATCATGGTTGGACTCAATATCGATAAAACAGTTAAATCCGAGCGTACTGAAGCCTAGCTGACCCATATCTGAGAAATGACCCGGCACAGAAAGACTGGCGATAGTGAAATAGTGCTCGCCAGACTGGTGATATTCCAGATAGCCCTCTGCACCGATTTCAATCCCGGCATGCATCATCGCATTCTCGATTTCTTCACCGGTAATCAGGCGATGATCCGCATGTATTAACAGATAACTGATTAAATTCTGCTCGTCTATATCAGCGAGCACGTCGGCAATAAATAACTCGGGTAACGGTAATTCAATCGGGGTTAAGTTTGCCTCGATGGCGGGGTTGATTTTAATCGCATCGAGATCCTCGTCTAGGTCACCCTGCTGCATAATCTGATTCAAATTATCGAGTTCCTCACGGAGTTGTTCATCTTCGATAAAGGCTGAATCGATATCTTCGCGGGTAAAAGTTTCAACAGCAGCTCGTTTACGTAAGCGGTTCTGGTGCAGTCCGAATAAATATATTCCCACCAGCAGTACGACACCGATAATTGCGAGTACCCAACGTAGCGCCGAAGCATCCATCAGCTCAGGCCAGACACCGTGGATAAAACCGCGGATACTTCATGATTGAGCCTCGGCCAACTCGACAGCTTCACCTATATCTACCGACACCAGTCGTGAAACACCGGGTTCGTGCATCGTCACGCCGTTCAAGTTCCTTGCCAGTTCGATGGTAATCTTGTTATGGGAAATCATGATAAATTGCACCTGCTCTGACATTTCTTCTACCATCGCACAGAATCGGCCGACATTGGCATCATCCAAAGGCGCATCGACTTCGTCGAGCATGCAAAATGGAGACGGGTTGAGTTCGAATATAGAAAATATCAATGCCACCGCAGTCAATGCCTTTTCTCCTCCTGACAATAGCTGCAAATTGGTAATACGCTTGCCCGGTGGTCGAGCCATCACCATAACCCCGGTATCGAGCAGATTGTTTTCGGTTAATTCAAGTCTTGCCTCACCACCGCCAAATAATTTTGGAAAACGATCTGCAATTCGGCGGTTGACCTGATCAAAGGTCTGCTTAAATCTCGTCTTGGTTTCTATGTCAATTTTCCGAATCGCGGTTTCCAGGGTCTCCAGTGCTGCAACCAGGTCCTCGTTCTGGGCATCCAGATAATCCTTACGCTCTGACTGTTCCTTATATTCGTCGATTGCCGCCAGGTTAATTGGTCCAAGTCGGTCAATTCGCTTATTTAAAGCTTCGAGTCGTTTCTGCCATTCGCCTGTTTCGGCCTTGGCATCGAGTTCCGCGTTCAATTCTTCGCTATCGAATCCGGTTTTTAGCAATTGCTGATCGACGGTATTGCAGAGGATAACCAGCTCCTGCTTTTGCATACGCTCGACCTCGAGTTGATTTCTAATCTCATCCAGCGCTAACTGCAAATGATTTCTCTGCACCTCCAGCTCGCGTTGCTGATTGTCCAGCCGCGTTACCTTCTCCTGCGATTTACCGAGCTCCTGTTGGTTCTGGTTTCGATTTTTCAACAGCGTTTGAAGTGAGCTTTCCATCGCATCGATTGGTTCGAGGGCATCTTCGACCGCACTGCCAAGCGTTTTTATTCGGAGTGTAAACTG
>JACZQS010000097.1 GCA_022545625.1 Pseudomonadota bacterium | reverse complement strand
CACTATCGAGCCGAGGCAACAACTGTGGCATCATTTCGAGAATCGTGACTTTAGCACCGGCGCGCGCATATACATGGCTGAATTCCATCGCAATTACACCACCGCCGATAAATACCACTTCATCCGGCAATTCACGCTCGGAAAGGACATCGTCGGAGGTAATTAAATATTCTGCGCCTGGCATCGATAGTGGACGTGTCATCGATCCGGTCGCAATAACAAAATTGTCGGCCTCGATTCGCTTGCCGTCCACTTCAATCTGGTTTGGACCGGTAAACTTTGCCTTTCCCTTGTACACCGTGCCGCGTCCCTTTGCGGTGTCTTCCATCGCGCCAGGAATAAAATCGATCATGTCACTCTTGCGATCAATTAAGGTTGTCCAGTTGAGTTTGGCAGGGCCGACATCAATTCCATGGGTATGCGCGATCTCGATTTCGTGCATCGCATGAGCCGCAGCAACCAGAACTTTTTTGGGCGTGCAACCCCGGTTCGGGCAGGTACCGCCAAATTGATCGGACTCGATAAATGCTATTGATTTACCCGCTGCATGGGCAATTTGCGATACGCCGAATCCGGCATTACCGCCCCCTATAATGACAATATCGTAACGATCAGACATGGCTTTCGATCCCCTTCAGGTTGCATTATTGACCAATTGGTCATAAACTAGATTAAAATTTGGCCGCTACGTTTAAAAAGCGGCCACTGAGTCACATACTAGATGTTATTGACCGATTAGTCAATAATTATTTTAAATTATTTTTAAGCAGCGAAACGATATGGCCAGACCACGTGAATTTGATGAAGTACGGGTCAGGGAAGCCCTGATGAAGGTATTCTGGGAAAAGGGTTATGAGGCGACATCGATGCAAGACCTGGTCGACGCCACAGGTCTGCTCAAGGGTAGCCTGTACGGGGCATTTGGTGGCAAACAGGCGCTCTATATGATAGCGCTTGCGCACTATGATCAAACCCGCATCCAGGCGGGTATCGATATGCTGACTGGTGAGGGCAGTGCCAGGGAAAAGATAACACGCCTGTTCGATACGGTGATCGATGCAGCCAAAGCCGGTGTGTTTGCCGGGGGATGTCTGCTATGCAACGCCAGTGTCGAGATGGCCCCGGTCGATACAGCGGTCGAAAACTCGGTAAAAAGCATTATTCGTCGTTTCCAGGCAGCGGTAAGAACCGCGATTGAAACGGCAGTCAAACCGTCAGTCGATGCGGCCGCGCTGTCCGGGTTTATTATTTGTGCCTATTTTGGCGCACGGGTACTGGCGAAGGCAGGAGCGCCCCTGCAAATGATTGTCGATACGCGTGAGCAATGCCTGAAAGACCTGAATTGACATATCTCCGATAGATTAATATCCAGGATGGACTAAATCTTGTTGGCGATCCTCAAGGCCTCACTCATCGCTATCTCTACGGTACGCGGCGCGACACAGTCGCCAATGCTGTAAAAATCGACATCGTCCCGTTCCCAGCCATTCAATAATGCGTTGTTCGCGCGACAACCGGGCCAGTCGACTATCAGGTCGACGTTGTTTCGCAGCTCCCGGCGGTCGTCAAAAACATTACGCAGCGTCAACTCTCTGGAATCGGCATATTCGACAACAAGACCGGCGCTAAAACGACAATTTTTCAACCCCAGGCGCGTGTACCAGGCAACCCGAACAGTGGGGTCGAGATCAGCGGCCACGGCAATATCGCTGGTAATAATTTCGACTCCAACCCCCTGGTTTAGTAATAATTCGGCCGCCGCCAATCCAGCCTGCCCACGCCCCTCGTTCAATACCACGGCCTGCTTTGCCTTCGGTAACTTGCCGCGTAATAGTGAATGCGGTGAAACAATGCTAATTTCATGATCGCCCGAAATGGGTCGGCAGTAATCGTCTGATCCGGTCGCAATCACGATCACATCAGTATCGATCGATTCCATATCGCCTCGATTCATCGTCCGGTTAAGATAAACAGGTACACCCAGTCTTTTTAACTCGCTGAGTCTCCAGCGAATAATATTACCCAGTTCTCCCATCGAAGGAGACGCGGCCCACAATGCAAGTTGACCCCCTGATATGTCGCTTCGCTCGTAAATAATAACTTCGTGCCCGCGCTCCGCGGCGATGCGGGCGACTTCCAGTCCTGCCGGTCCCGCGCCAATTACCACCACCTTTCGCGATTTTTGCGTAGCCACTAACTCGACCCCCGGTGAAGACACCATAGCGTTATGCATACAGTTGATTGGTTTGCCGACATAACGATTGGCAATACAGGTATTCGCTCCGACACAGGGGCGAATCTGCTTCAAATCACCGCGCTTTATCTTTGCAACTATTTCAGGGTCACAGATATGGGCCCGGGTCATACCTACCATATCCGCCTGTTTGTCGGCAATAATTCTTTCCGCGTGGGTTGGATCGGTAATTCTACCAACTGCAAACACTGGCAGATTGACGACCGATCGAATCGCCTGTGCCAGATGGACAAACTCCCCATGTTTGGCGGGCGTCGGTGCCCAGTGCTTTGCCCTGCCTGTATGCGAAATATTGGTATGAGCGATCACGTTCAGGTAGTCGATCAGGCCTGTTTGCGCGACCAGTTGCGCGACGATTTTCATATCATCGATTGTCAATCCACCAGGCTCCAGTTCATCACCGGGTATTCTCAGGCCAAGAATCCGATCTGGCCCAATCGACGATCGCACGGATTCAAGCAGTTCCAGCACAAATCGCATCCTGTTTTCGAGGCTACCGCCATAACGATCGTCGCGATGATTGGTCAGCGGTGACAGGAACGCCTGGGGTAAATAACCAAACGCCCCAAGGATCTCGACGCCATCCATATTCCCGGCAACGGCACGACCGGCAGCCGCAGCGAATGCCGCGATGACCTCATCGATTTCGGCAATGCTCATTGCATGCGCAATATTGCCCGTGGTTTCCGACCGGATCGCTGAAGCTGCCCAGCTCTCGCGACCAGGCTGGTTGATGAGTACCGTCCCCGCACTATGCGCAAGTTGCGCCAGGATGCAGCCGCCCTCCTGGTGCACCGCGTCGCTCAGGGCCGCATATCCGGGTAGGATGCTGTCATCGAGGTTCCATAGGCCATCACTCCCGACACCTAGCAAGCCAGACTCGTGCACCGGGGTGCCACCAGTAATCTGGAGGCCAACCCCGTTGCGTGCATAGGTACGATGATAGGCGATATAGCGATCACCGGGCTTGTTGTTCTCGGCAAAACCCGGCACGTGAGCCGAAACCAGTATGCGATTGCGAACCTCGGTTTTGCCGATTAGCAGCGGCGAAAGCAGGTGAGAGAAATTGTTCATTGGGGTTAGCCTGGAATATTTCTTGTCGTACCGCTGACCGTTACGCTTGCGCCCTTTGCAGGGCTATACTCAACCAGTAACCGGGAAGGCGTACCCATATCGAATCCCTGTAAAATCTCGAATTTATCCTCGCCCTGCCAGTCAATATCCCTCAGGTAGCCAGCCAGGGCCGCGGCAGCCGCACCGGTTGCCGGGTCTTCGACAACGCCGCCGAAAGCAAAGGCATTACGCGAATGGAATAATGTGTCTGACTCGTTATATAGCAAGCTGATGGTAATCCAGTCCTGCTCGAGCATAATTGATTTCACCGCATCGAAGTCATAGTTCATATTAGCGAGCGTATTACGATCGTTTAAGACAATGATAAGATGCCGCGCGCCAGCGAATGCGATGCTCACCGGAAAATCGGGATTCAAATCTGCGCGGGTTAAATGAAACAGCCCTAAAATAGTATCGACTAGATCAGTCGTTGCGATTTTCGACCATGTCCGTGGCGCTTGTAATGCCACGTTAAAATTAGCTTCGTCCGCTTCGACGCTAATCGATATTTCACCCTCGTTGAGAAAAAGCCTGTACTCGCCAGTTCCCGACAGTTTAGCCAATGCCGCACCACTGGCGATTGTGGCGTGACCACAAAATGGCACTTCTCGCTCTGGCGAAAAGTATCGCACCCTCCAGCCACCCTCTACCGGTGTTAAAAAGGCAGTTTCAGAATAACCAACATCTGCAGCCACCCGAAGCATTACATCATCAGCGGGCATTTCATCGTCAAGCACAACACCGGCCGGGTTACCGCCCGTGTTATTATGTGAGAAGGCCGCAATTTTCAATATATTCATAATCTTTATCGTGCCTGTCACGAAAAAATCCGAAATAATAGGCTACTCCCTGGTTCACTCGAAATATAAATGTTCGAGCAAACTCCACCCGATCGGAACTATCATGAGCAAAGCGACAATAAAATTCAATTTTAAACAGAAAAAAGTCCTGATTACCGGCGGCACCTCCGGCATCGGCGAAGCCACTGCAGTCGCATTCGTAAATTCGGGCGCCAGGGTGATGATTAGCGGCCGCAACAGGGATCGGGCGGAAGGGATCATCCATCAGTTGGGTAATGCGCCGGGCAGCATTGACTTCGTCCAGGGAGATATTTCACTCAGCGAGGAATGTAACCGAATCGTCGCGCACAGTAATAAAACGCTCGGTGGTCTCGATATCGTGGTTAATTGTGCCGGCATTATCTACCATGCAACCGCCGAAGAGACGTCCGACTCACAATGGAATGACACGATGAACGTCAACGTCAGCGGAATGTTTTATATCTGCCGCGCGGCAATCCCGATTTTGAAAGCCGACGGCGGCACCATCGTCAACATAGCATCCGATGCCGCCCTTACCGGCAGTCGTCACCTGACCGCCTATTGTGCCAGCAAAGGCGCGGTATTGCAGATGACCCGCGCGATGGCCCTCGACTATGCAAATGATGGTATTCGGATAGTGCCGATCTGCCCAGGTGATGTCGACACACCGATGCTGCGAGGCGAATTTCGGGATCGAGGGATCGATGCCGAAACAGGACTTGACGAATCGGCACGAGGGGTTCCGTTGAACCGGGTTTGCAGTGCCGAAGAAGTGGCGCATATGGTGCTTTACGTGGCCAGCGATTCGGCACGATTTATTACCGGTTACCCGCTGGTGCTGGATGGAGGAAATCGGGCCTGAAATTAGAGTCGGCCCGAATATTTAACGAAGCCTGTGCGATTATTCTTCGCGGCCCGTTGCCTGGCATTACTAATTATTGCGACCGATCGGCATATTTCCCCTGGATGCCCCGGTAGGCCTGTTTAATCGCGATCAGATCTTTATCGATATCCCCGCTCGGTAAAATGCTTTCGAGGAAACCCAATTCTTTATTAGGATAATCGAGATAACCCGGAACAATGGGCACTTCCGCACCCACGGCTATATGATAAAAACCTGTTTTCCACTTCTCAACCCGAGATCGGGTTCCTTCGGGAGCCACCCCGATCACCAGCTCGTCTGACTGGTCAAATGCTTCGATAGCCTGCTGAACGAAATCTTGTGCTTGACTTCGGTCAACTGGTATACCGCCCAGCCATCTCATTAGCGGGCCCGCCGGACCCTTGAATAAACTGTCCTTACCCAGCCAGTAGACTTTTATTCGATGAAGGATGCAAGCAGACAGGCCCAGCGGAAAATCCCAGTTGCTGGTGTGAGGATAGGCGATGAGGACGAACTTGCGCACCTTGGGAGGTCGCCCCTTGAGTTTCCAGCCCGCAAGGCGCAGCCCAAGCCAGGCAAGGGCATAGAAAAGGTGAAACACTAGCGGGGTGTTAAATATGATACGACGATTCAAGGGTGTTTCCTGGCTTAATGATGCTGTTCAAACCCGTCGGCCACGAACGCCAGGCAGTCATATTATCCCTACCTGACATAGCCAATAATTGAAATGAAGTGACTGATGGTGCCTGTCAGTACAAAAAAATGCCAGATGCCATGCGCGTGGGTCAATTTATCCATCTTGTCCAGGATATAAAAAACCACCCCGGCAGTGTAGGCCAGACCACCAGCCGTCAGCCATAACAAGCCTGATTCCGGCAGTGCGATTTTGAGGCTGGCGAAGTCGAAAGAACAGGCCCAGCCCATTCCAAGGTAAATTATCATCTGGCCGACTTTTACCGCACGACCGGATAAAAAAACTTCACTGAGAATTCCCGCCACTGCAAGCGTCCAGATAATGCCCATGATCAGCCAGCCATTGGCATCGCGCAGAGTGACCAGCATATAGGGGGTATAGGTACCGGCTATCAGCAGGTAAATCGATATGTGGTCGAAAATCTGAAAAATATTTTTCAGACTGGTGGCGCTAAAGCTGTGATACAGCGTCGACATGGTATAAAGCAGTACCATCGAGATACCAAACACACTGAAACTGCTAATTACCCAGGGGTCACGCGTCTGAATACTCACGCTGAGCAGCGCGCCAAGCCCGACCAGCGCAAGCGCTGCTCCTACCAGGTGGCTGATGCTGTTTAGTTTTTCGCCGTAATACATCTGGTCAGCTCTCTTTTTGACTCTTTTCGGCTGAATAAATCCGGTTTTTCATCATCACACCGACCAGGAATAACAATACCGACAAGCCCCAGGCGATCAGGAGATACCAGTAGTTGGGGTCAGCCTTATCCACCAGGCTCATCATCCACAATATTAATGCCAGCGTCGGAATAAACAGGGCGGCCAGCACCAGGCCGAGGTAATAACAGATCTCACTGGCGACCCATAAATAACCATATTTGCCTGCTTCCTGATTCATGCTTCAATGACAATAATTCATCAGAATAACCGAGTGTGCCCGTAGGACCCTGTGACTGAAATCGTATAAGATTCTATTGCCAGTGATTAAAGCGCCTTGATCAATAGATCCAGGCTTTCCTTGGCATCGCCGAATAGCATTTTCGTGTTTTCCTTAACGAATAGCGGATTATCGACGCCGGCGTAGCCTGCGGCCATACTGCGTTTCAGCACGATTGCGGTATCACTTTTCCATACCTCGAGCACCGGCATACCAGCGATTGGGCTGTCCTCGTCTTCCTGTGCTGAAGGGTTTACCGTATCGTTGGCACCGATGATGATCGATACATCGATGTTGGGGAAATCGTCATTGACCTCGTCCATTTCGAACACAATGTCATAAGGCACATGCGCTTCTGCGAGTAACACGTTCATGTGGCCCGGCATACGGCCCGCGACCGGATGGATGCCGAAGCGAACATTAATGCCTTTGGCCATTAAAATTTTTGTGATTTCCGACACCGCGTGCTGCGCCTGCGCCATGGCCATGCCATAGCCCGGCACGATCATGACTTCGCTGGCGCCATTCAGCAGGTGCGCGGTTTCTCCGATATCGATGGTTTGCACTTCACCCTGATCACTACTAACGGTTGCGCTCGACGAGCCACCCGAAGTTCCGAAACCACCGGCTATTACGCTGATAAAGTTTCGGTTCATCGCACGACACATGATGTAACTCAGGATCGCGCCGCTACTGCCGACCAACGCGCCAGTAACGATCAGCAAGTCGTTCGACAGCATGAAACCGGTTGCGGCCGCCGCCCAGCCTGAATAGCTGTTGAGCATCGAGATAACCACCGGCATATCGGCACCGCCGATGGCGGCGACCATATGGATACCGAAGACCAGCGCGATAATCGTCATGGCGATTAACATAATTTGCGCATCAGCATGATTTTCCGCGCCGACGAACTTTACTGCAAATACGATGACACCAATTAACATCGCCAGATTGAGCCAGTGTCTGGCGGGCAGCATTAACGGCCTGCCACTGATGATTGCGCTGAGTTTTGCGTAAGCAATTACCGAACCTGTGAAGGTTAGCGCGCCGATACAGATACCGATGAAAATTTCTACGTCGTGGACAGTTTTTTCTGCACCGATATATTCGATGCCCGGATCCATGAAATTGGCGTAGCCGATCAGCACTGCTGCGAGACCGACAAGACTGTGCAAAATCGCCACCAGCTCCGGCATCTGCGTCATTTTCACCCGACGTGAGAGAAT
>JACZQS010000368.1 GCA_022545625.1 Pseudomonadota bacterium | reverse complement strand
TCGAGTTCTATAGGTCATATTCCACACCCCATCTTTTAATCTAAAGATAAAGTGTTGCGTTGACCAGTTGAGATCGCAGCCCAAAGCGGAAGTTCGCAAATCTAAAACCGGGACCCGTCTACCCTATTTCCAGGATTAAGCTGGTTTGCCGGCTACTCCCGTAAACCTGCCTGCTGTAAATTATTGATAAAACGCGAGTGTACATCACGATCCTTGTAAGGCATGACCTCCTGTGCCCAGGATACGGTGAGCTCTGGCATTCTCGCCAGGCACTCTTTCAATTCAGCCTTGCACTCTTCCTGGTTTCCTATATTGCTATAACATGCCAGCAAAAGTAGATGGGCAAAAATAAAATTAGGGTTGATAATTGCAGCTTTTATACAGGCAGCTATCGCCTCAGGGTAGCGCCCCATCGAAAAATATGCGTTACCTTGTGCGAACAAATACCAAAATGGTGATCCTGGATTGAGATGAATCGATTTTTCGACCGATTCCATGCTTTCTTCCGGCTGCCCTGCGAAACCCAATATTATTGCCTGATACATGTGGCCTTCCGCATGATTTGGATCAAGCGCCAGACCTTGATTAACCTCGGCAATCGCTGCTTCGTGGTCCTGTTTCCACATGTTGATAAAGCCCAGCACGACATGGGCCTGGGGTAAGGAGTCATTTAACTCTACGGCTCTTTCAGCGAAATCTGACGCCTGCTTGAGTGGCTCCACCAGGTTCTCGGTCCAGCCATGATTACGCGCCTGCACACAGACACGTGCCAGTTCTGCCAGTGCCGTGGCATAGTTGGGGTCGAGTTCCACGGCCTTTTCGTAAAGTTGGCGCGCCTGCTGGTTAGCGTCCCTGGTAAATCGCAGATAATACTCCTTGCCTCGCAACAGATAATCGTAAGCGTCGAGGTTGTCTGTGTCGCGATAGGTCAAACGCTCCTGCTCGGTCTGGGTCAACTTAACTTGCAATGCAGACACAATCTTCTGGGTGACTTCGTCCTGAACCGCAAATATATCTTCCAGATCACGATCGAAGCGTTCAGCCCATACGTGGCCATCTGTATTGCTGTCAATTAATTGCGCGGTAATACGGACTTTATTACCCGCTTTGCGGACACTGCCCTCGAGCACATAGCGCACACCCAGATCTCGACCCACCTGTTGCACATTGACTGACTTCCCTTTGTAGACAAATGATGAATTTCGAGAAATTATGAACAGGCCTGAAATTTTTGATAAATCGGTAATTATGTCCTCGGAGATACCGTCACTAAAATACTCTTGTTCAGGGTCACCACTCATGTTTGCGAATGGCAAAACAGCGATCGAAGGTTTGTCAGGTAGTTGTGCGGTAGTGGTTGGTGGTGTGACGGCTTCGAGTGGAGTTGACTCAATTATTACGCGATAAGCTCTCACTGGCTCCGCGATGTTCTTGACCCGCTGTTCGCCGAGAAATTCATAATCGAGATCTAATTTTCCGCGGATGGCATCATAGACAGCACCCGATATGCATACCCCGCCAGAATCAGCCAGACTTTCCAGCCGTGCCGCTATATTGACGCCATCACCATAAATATCGTTACGGTCTACAATAACATCGCCAAGATTCACCCCGATTCGAAATTCCAGTTTCTTATCATCACTAAAATCCTGATTACGAATTTTAATGTCCCGCTGCGCATCGACCGCGCAACTGAGTGCGTCTTTCACCGTGGAAAAATCGGCAAGTACGGCGTCGCCGGCAAAGTGCACAACCTTGCCATTGTGATGTTCGATGGCGTCGGTTATAGCATCCAGGTAGCTGCTAAGTATGCGATGCGTACCCTCTTCGTCCTGGCCAGTAAGCCTGCTGTAACCGGCAACGTCGCCATAGAAGATGGCTGCTAGTTTGCGTTGTAACGGTTTTTCGGAATTCAAAATGCCTGGCGACCTCATGGTAAGAAATCTTTCTGGCGGGCCTGTTATATTTTGATTTAAATCAGCCCTTGTACGCCCCGTTATTACTATTAAGTACGGTGCAGTAATGAAAGTATAACCACACTTTCTTCAGGAACAAGTTGTCAGGTTGGCCATTTTATGCGCCCTGTTCAGTATTCTACTATAAAACTTCGCGAAAGGCGTCCTAGACCGCTCGTTGAAGACTGGACTTACTCCGTTCCTGGGAGAATCCAGTTCTCAATGAAAAAATCACGCTATTCCGATAGCCAAATCTTTAGTACTTTATAGTTAACCTCGTTACTATGGTGCGCCCATATTCTCCCTGTACTTACTCGGGGACGAGCCGAAGAATTC
>JACZQS010000096.1 GCA_022545625.1 Pseudomonadota bacterium | reverse complement strand
CACGGACGCTGTGAACTGGAGCAAGGTTGCTAACATTGTAATAAGTTGGGTAGTCTCGCCTTTTTTATCCTGCATACTGGCATTCTTTCTATTTCGCAGTGTGCAGAAGCTGATATTGAATGCCGACAATCCGCTGGCGATGGCGAAAAAATATGTCCCGATCTACATCTTTCTGACAGGCTTCATGATTGCACTGGTTACCCTGTTCAAGGGTTTGAAGCATGTGGGTCTTGAATTTACACCAGTACAGAACTATGGCATTGCGGTCGTTGTCGGGCTGATTATCATGGGTTGCGGTATGTACTTTATTTCGGGTATTAAATTCGACCCATCCGACGACAGGGACTTCCACTTTGCTAACGTGGAGAAAATATTCAGCATTTTGATGGTTGTTACCGCCTGCGCGATCGCATTTGCTCACGGATCAAACGATGTTGCCAATGCGGTTGGACCGATGGCGGCTGTTATCAGCATTGCCAATGAGGGCGTCGTCACCCAAAATTCTCCGATGCCTGCCTGGATTTTGCTGGTGGGCGGAATCGGTATTGTGCTGGGACTCGCGATGTACGGTAAGAATGTGATCGCCACGATCGGCAATAAAATTACCGAATTGACGCCGAGCCGTGGATTTGCCTGTCAACTCGCCGCCGCCACTACCGTCGTCGTAGCCTCGGGCACCGGTTTACCGATATCGACGACACATACGCTGGTAGGTGCCGTACTGGGTGTTGGCCTTGCGCGTGGAATCGGCGCACTGAACCTCGGTGTGGTAGGTAACATCTTTATGTCGTGGATAATAACGCTACCAGCGGGCGCACTGCTTTCTATATTCTTTTTTTACTTTTTTAAAGGCATATTTGGCTAATCGGTATAGCGAGCCTGCAATCCCTGGTAAACCTGGTCTTTAAAACTGGCACTTTCACTATCAAGCTGGCTCAATAGTTCGGCCAGGTGTTCATTGTCTTCCCGGCCCTGCCAGACCTTGATATAGCTGCCATCCTTGTAACCATGGTCCTGTCGAAAAAAGTTCAATACGTTCTTGCCGACATACAGTCGATACAGCTGGTCAAAATCCATATCGATCAACTGCATGATATTGGCAAATCCTGAAAAATGCATCGAGCGATTGGCGATCGTCGACTGCGCCATCGATTCGATAGCGAGCCGGATATCCCTGATCGAACCAGGTTTGGCAATTTCGTCGAGTATGCGGGACGCCACCGCCTGGTTATCCTTATCCTGTAGCAGATAGTCACTCATCGCAAAGTGGATAATATCGACCAGTTCTAGTCGAACCTGGTCCAGATCGGGTTGTTGATGCTTCCACCACTTCCAGCCGTAATGGTCGAGCATCTCCGCACACTCGGTCCAGATAGCGCGATACCACTCGTTGTTTGCCTCGCGCCAGGCAGGATTCACCCGCGCGTTCATCGCGTCCTGTAACTCAAGCATGGTCAGTAGCTTGTTTTTCATTATTACCAATTTCCGCAAATCGCGAAGTGTACTTGATTTAGATGACGAGATGTTTACTACAGCGGGTTGAATTGGCAATTAAAAAGGAATCGCGTACATCCAGGGTAGCACCAGGCTTAGTACGGCCCACATCAGTAAAACCAATGGCAGGCCCACGCGTACAAAATCGCCAAATGTATAGTTGCCAGCGTTCATCACCAGTAGATTGGTTTGATAAGCCATCGGCGTGGCGAAGCTCATATTGGCGCCAAACAGGACCGCCAGCACAAAAGGTTCGGCCGGTTGTCCCAACTGATGGGCTATTCCAATTGCTATTGGAGTACCAATGACCGCCGCGGCATTATTCGAAACGACGTTGGTCAGCATCGCCATCATGAATAGCAATCCACTCAGAATTACAGCCGGTGATAGTCCCTCTGTAAAGGCGACATAAGTCTGGGCAATAAAGGTTGCGCCACCGGTTTCTACCAGGGCGGTCCCAAGCGCCAGGCTCGAGGCTATGATTAAAATTACCGGCGCACTTAACGCTCGTGTGGCGTCATACCATTTCAGACAGCCGGTAAATAACATGAAAAATACACCGCTCAGCGCGCTGACCGCAATCGGTAATATTCCAAGTGCAGCAGTGATAATAATGTACAACATGATCAACATCGCAATCGGCGCTTTTGATGAAATTGGTAATGCCGATTTGGCATCGAGCACCAGCAGGTTTCGACTCGACTTAAGGCGTTCGATACTGCGCACCGCACCCTGTACCAGCAATACATCGCCTGAATGCAACCGCGTATCGTCGGTATGTTCAGTGCCGGGTTGACTGACCCATTTTGTGGATCGAAACAGGGCCAGAACCATCAACTGATAGCGGTCCTTAAAGCGCGCGCTGTTCAGCGTTCTGCCATCCAGGGTCGAACCGGGCACAACAACGACTTCGGCAATTTGCTGGGTGGCATCACGCAATGGATGGTCATCGTCTACCGGTTCATCACCCGAGAACAGGCTCGCGCCCAGCAGCGTCTCGAATTCCTTTAAGTTCTCCCGGGTACTCTTAACCAGTATTCGGTCACCGCTTCTTAATAAAACGTCGGGTAATGCAACCAGTCGAGTATCTTCAGGCCCACGCAATATTTGCTTGACGTCCATTTTCCCGCCAGTCATCTCGATAACTTCGGAAACCCGTTTCTGGTTCGCAACGCTATCATCATGGATTCGAAGTTGAGCGGTAAAGTGGCGCGGTGATGTGGTCGGCAGTCGCGCCTCACGTGCGGGTATTAATCTCGGTGCAATCAACCATAAATATAATAGTCCGATAGCACCGGCGATGATCGCCGGAGGTGCGAAGTCAAACATGCCGAACTGCGCTAGCCCGAGATCGGCTGCAATTGCAACTACCAGCAGGTTGGTCGAGGTGCCTATACTGGTAGACATCCCACCAATAGAAGTTGCAAAGCCAAGCGGCATCAATAATTCCGATGCCGGCGTAGCGGTTTTCAGCGACACGCTGATCAGTATCGGTAACAGCAAGATAACAATAGGGGTATTGTTGACGAAGGCACTGAGTATGGCGGCTATCACCAGTGTCGCGAGAAAAGATAATACCGGGCTGACCGACCATAACCGCGCGAGTTCACGACCGACGGGTTCGAGTGCACCGGTACGCACCAACGCGTGGCCGGCTATCATTAATGAACAGACCGCGATCAGTGCCTGGTGCCCAAATCCGGTCAATAAGTGCGAGGCTCTCAGTGGCCCGGCATCGCCAGTAAATGGCATTAATTCGAAAAATAACGACAGGCTTACCAAAATCAACAGGCTAGTTGAGGCCAGTGGAATTCTTTCGTTGGCAAAAAAAACCAGCGCTACTCCTACCAGAATCATAACGACAATGGCGTGAAATCCCGGTTCTGCAACTGTGATTATTGAGGTTTCCATGATAAACAATCCACCGTCGAATGAGTGTAGTACATCCAGGCAAGCGATTCCTTTTCTTTTCTACATCACTCTGTACAATCGCGGCTTGGTTCGACTTCCAGATTTAACATGGCCCAGGCAATCCTGAATATACCGCAGTCCTGTCCGGGGAAACCGCTGCGTATAGGTCGGCTTTATGGGTGCAGCCGTAGCCTGCTACTAGCTGAACAGGTGAGTAGTTTCCTGGGCCTGTCAGTGATTGTTTGCAGCGATATGGCTGACGCCGAACAGGTAGAGCAGGAAATCCTGTTTTTTAGTCATCGCACCCCGAAAATATTTCGATTCCCCGACCTCGAGACCCTGCCCTACGATCAGTTTTCGCCCCACCAGGATATTATCTCCGAACGTATCAAATGCCTGGCGACAATTTCAGATGCAACAGCCGGATTATTAATATTACCGATCAGTACCCTGTTGCAAAAGATAACTCCACCGGAATTCATACGGCAACGCTCGTTATTGTTGAAAGTCGGAGATATTGCCGAACTCACCGGGCTGCGAGAAAAATTGGTACTTTATGGCTACCGTGCGGTTTCGCAGGTCGAAGAACACGGTGAATTTGCTACCCGGGGGTCGATCCTGGATCTGTACCCGATGGGAAGCAAAACGCCGTTCAGGGTCGAGTTTTTCGACGACGAGGTAGAATCGATTCGCAGTTTCGATGTCGAAAATCAGTGCTCCCTGGAAAAGATCGACGGGATTAGCCTGTTGCCCGCGCAGGAATTTCCGCTCGACGAACCTGGCATCACAAAATTCCGCCAGAACTTCAGGGAACGATTCGACATCGACCCTAATAGCTGCCTGGTTTATAGCGACATATCGCAGGGGCTGTCGTCTCCTGGCGTTGAATACTACCTGCCTTTATTTTTTGATCACCTGGTAAGCCTGTTTGACTATCTGCCCGAAAGCTCACAATTTTTATTCGATCAGGCTGCCTTCGAATCCAGCGAGTTATTTCACCAGCAGGTAGCGGAGCGATACGAGAGTAGACGACATAACCTGGAGAGACCGCTGTTAACCCCGGAGGAGTTATATTTGCCAGTCGAAGAGCTCGAGTCGATTCTCGACGGTTACGCCTGTACTTTTTACAGCCTGTTCAAATACAGCGATGAAACTGATCTGGTAATCAATAGTGATACCCAGGCGATCCCACAATTAATCTTTAAGAACCAGGCAGATAAACCTGATGCGGCGTTACAGGCTTTCATCAAGAAAACATGCTTCGATAAAATACTGTTCAGTGCCGAGTCGCCCGGACGACGTGAGTTTCTCTACGAGGTCTTGCAACACTATGGCATTCGCCCGACGCTGATCGAGGACTGGGAAGATTTTCGCTCTAACCAGACGAATCGATTATTCATAACTGCATCACCACTACTGACCGGTCTGACGCTGGAGAGCGCCGGACTTGCGATTATTGCCGAAAACCAGTTGTTTGGTGATCGTGCCAGGCAACAGAGACGTCGGAAGTACAAAAAGACCAGGGATGCCGAAAGCACCATTCAAAGCCTCGCTGATCTTCATGCGGGTGCCGCGGTGGTTCACGAAGACCATGGTATCGGGCGTTACCAGGGGTTAAAAACACTGACAGTATCGGGTATTGAAACTGAATTTCTGTGTATCGAATATGCCAACCAGGACAAACTCTATGTTCCAGTTTCTTCGCTGCACTTGATAAGCCGATATGCGGGAGCAAGCGATGAAAATGCGCCATTGCATCGGCTCGGAAGCGATCGCTGGCAACGAACTCGCAAAAAAGCCCAGCAGAAAATACATGACATTGCGGTGGAACTGCTCGAGATCCAGGCTCGTCGCGAAGCTTTGAGGGGATTCGGACACCAACTGGTGCTCGATGAATATCAGAGTTTTGTCAGCGGATTTCCGTTCGAAGAGACACCGGATCAGGAAAATACCATCCAGGCGGTCATCGATGATATGCAGTCCCCACGGCCGATGGACCGAATTGTCTGCGGTGATGTCGGATTCGGTAAAACCGAGGTTAGCATGCGTGCCGCCTTCATTGCAGCCCATTCCGGCAAGCAGGTAGCGGTCCTCGTGCCAACCACATTACTGGCACAACAACACTACCAGAATTTCCTCGATCGGTTCGCCGACTGGCCGATTCGTATTGCTATCTTGACCCGTTTTACCGCAAAAAAATCGCTTAACGAAACCCTTGCGCAACTGGCGGACGGTAGAATCGATATTTTGATCGGGACACACAAATTATTGTCCGACGCGATTAAATACAGGGACCTTGGCCTTGTAATTATCGATGAGGAGCACCGATTTGGCGTTCGCCATAAAGAAAAATTAAAAGCCCTGCGAGCCCAGGTCGACCTGTTAACCATGACCGCAACACCGATTCCGCGAACCCTGAATATGTCGCTATCCGGCATGCGCGATTTGTCCATTATCGCGACACCACCCCTGCAGCGGCTTGCGATCAAGACGTTCGTAGCCCAATGGAACAACGAAACAATCATTGAAGGTTGTGCGCGTGAGCTTAAACGTGGCGGACAAATTTATTTTTTGCACAATGAAATCAGGACCATAGAGCGAATCGCGAGTGATTTACAGGCCCTGGTGTCCGATGCGCGGATAGGTATAGTCCACGGACAAATGAAGGAAAAAGATCTCGAACAGGTGATGCTGGATTTTTATCATCATCGTTGCAACCTGCTGGTGTGTACCACGATCATCGAAAGCGGTATCGACGTCCCCACTGCTAATACTATTTTCATCAATCGTGCCGACAAGCTTGGGCTCGCCCAATTGCATCAGATCAGGGGGCGGGTAGGTCGCTCGCACCATCGTGCCTACGCCTATTTGATTGTTCCCCCCCAGCGCTCGATGACGGTGGAGGCGAGTAAGCGCTTGCAGGCGATTGAATCCCTGGAAGAACTGGGTGTCGGGTTTACCCTGGCTACCCACGACCTGGAGATTCGCGGTGCTGGGGAAATTCTGGGCGACGAACAAAGCGGCCAGATTACCGAGATTGGTTTCACCTTATACTCGGAACTGCTCGACCGGGCGGTTCAATCGTTAAAATCAAATCTACCGATTGAATTCGATGCACCGTTGATGCGGGCTTCGGAAGTCGATTTCCACATTCCTGCGCTGATTCCTGAAACCTATATTGCCGATATCCATAACCGTCTGATCGAGTACAAACGAATCTCGGCCGCCAAAAGCGACCAGGCATTGAGAGAATTGCAAGTTGAGTTGGTAGATCGATTTGGCGTCTTACCCGAGCCGTTAAAGCATTTACTGCGTATTACTCATATCAAGCTGCTGACACTGGAACTGGGAATCGAGAAAATTGATATGGGTGAACAAAACGGTAAATTTGTGTTTAACTCTAGCCCGAATATCGAGCCGATGAAAATAATTCGGCTGATCCAGTCAGACCCCGAAAATTATCGCTTTGACGGCAAACAAACCTTGCGTATTGTCTGTCAAAGTGATGAACTTGAACAACGGTTCAAGCAAACAGAATTGTTGCTAGAGGAATTTTCAACGCCCTGATTATGAAAAATACAAGCTACCTGCTAGGCCTCATTCTGGTCGTCAGTATCCAGGCCCATGCCGCCACTGAAGATGAAATTCGATATTACGATGTCGAAGTGGTCATCTTTAAGAATAATCTGGGTCCCAAAGGCCAGGAGTATATTCTGCCCAATAGCTCTCCGCGTAAAGACGGCGAGTTTCTTGATCTATCGTCTTCAGCCAGCATTGAAGCTGCCAGGGAAAAATCTTATGAAATTATCCCGATCGAGGAAATGCGATTGATCGAGACCGTGTTAAGAATCGTTAATTCAACGCGTTACAGCCTGCTGGCGCATGTGGCCTGGCGCCAGCCCGGCGTCGAAAAGGATCAGGCACTACCGATCTGGATCAAGGGTGGCCGGATATTCGGCGAAGAATTCATATCAATCGATAACCAGATTGACATAGAATTACTGGCAAAGACCGAATACCTGGGCTCGGAAAATGATTCAGCTTTTTCCACCATCGAGTCGCCGGATACCCAGGATTCCGAATATGAATCAGATACCAGCCTGTATGAACTCGAAGGTAAAATTACCATCGGTTTATCCCGCTATCTGCACACCTACGCAGATCTCGTACTACGTAAACCTCGTTTGACAATTGATCCCTCGATAGAGGTACCTGGTCTGGAGCAGTCGGTGATCGAAAATCTGCCCGATACTCGAATTCTGAATAATCACAGTCTCAAGGAACGTCGCCGGATGCGAAGCAATAAACTGCACTATCTGGACAATCCGGAGTTTTCAATGCTGATCTTGATCACGCCTTACGAGGCACCTGAAGTCGACCAGACCACCAGTATATCGCACCTCGAAATGCTATTGGCGAGGAACGAGATCAGTGAAATTCATTAATAGGGTTTTGGAGGATTAGGGTTGTTCCTGGCTCCCTAGTAAAATCCTGCTCGGTGCCTGCCGCCGCCCGTAGCTCCAGTTAATT
>JACZQS010000367.1 GCA_022545625.1 Pseudomonadota bacterium | reverse complement strand
TTGGTGATCGTGCCCGCAAAATTTGAATTGGTATGCTCAGCATGTACACTTGCGGCTCGCGAAACGTTAGAGAAATTATCGTGGCAAAATCTACAGCTAGCGCCGTTCAGGATGCAACCAGGGAAGAAATAACAGCAGTAGATCGATTGATCGAACAAGGGCGTACCGCAATGACAGAAATTGTCAACGCCGACCAGACACGCATTGACGAAATGGTGACGGCTATCGCATGGTCGCTCTACAAGCCAGAAAACGCCCGGCGGCTCGCCGAAATGGCAGTAGCCGATACCGGTATCGGAAATGTCGAAGACAAGGTCATCAAAAACCAACGTAAAACCTTTGGTACCTTACGTGATTTAATGCGGGTCAAAACCGTCGGAATTATCGACAACGATCCAACTCGCGGCATGGTCAAATACGGCAAACCGGTAGGAGTAGTCGCGGCGATCACGCCGTCGACCAATCCAGCCGCGACCCCAGTCAATAAAACCATGATGGCGCTGAAGGGTGCTAATGCCATTGTTATTGCGCCCTCGCCTGCAGGCTGGGAAAGTACCAGTGCCACGACCGAAATTATGCGTGATGCACTGAAGCGCATTGCTATGCCCCGGGACCTGGTGCAGATATTGCCACATCCGGTATCGCGCAATATGACCCGGTTATTAATGGAAAAAGCTGATTTAATCGTTGCGACAGGATCACAAAACAACGTGCGTGCGGCCTATAGCAGTGGTACTCCGGCGATTGGTGTGGGCGCAGGTAATGTGCCGGTTGTGATCGATTCCAGTGCTGACCTTGACGATGCCGCGCAGAAAATTTGCGCTTCTAAAACCTTTGACAATTCAACTTCCTGCTCCTCGGAGAACTCGTTGATTATTCTCGATGATGTTTATGAGGATGCGATCAGGGCACTCGAATCTACCGGTGCTTATCGCACCAGTAAAAAAGAAAGAGATTTAATCGAACGCCAGCTCTGGGTGGATGGAAATTTGAATCGAAATCTGATTGCCAGGGACGCCGATGTCCTTGCCGAGGGTATCGGTCTCGGCGAGGGCTCAAAAACTGCCCGATTTTTTCTCGCCGAGCAAGATGAATTCAATCCAGATTCACGGTTTGCCGATGAGAAACTGTCACTGGTATTAACCGTTTACCGGGCGCGAGATTTTGATCACGCGGTGCAGCTGGTCAGGGAAGTTCTGAAAGTCCAGGGCCGCGGTCATTCCTGTGGCATTCATACTAACAACCCTGATCAACCGGTGCGCCTTGCCGAGGAAATCGACGTGGTGCGCGTACTGGTAAACCAGGCGCATACCTTTGGCAACGGCGGCAGCTTCAACAATGCATTGAACTTCACGCTGAGCATGGGCTGTGGCACCTGGGGCGGTAATAGCATCAGTGAAAATCTAAACTATCGTAATTTCATCAATATTACCCACCTGGTAACCGAGGTCGGAGAAGACAAACCTACCGAAGCAGAATTGTTTGGCGCCCACTTTGCCAGGTACGGGAAAGACTAGTGCCTGGCCAAAGTATGCAAACCATACGGGCTTGCATTGAGTATCACGCGCAGGCGTCCGCCAACCGCACTTTTTTGATTGCTCCCGAGTCTTCGCGCCAGCTCAGCTTTGCCGAACTCAAAGTTGCGGTGGATGATTTTGGTGTTGAACTCGATCGTCTCGGTCTTGAAAAGGGTGCAAAGGCCGCGTTCATGCTGAACAATGGTTATTGGGCGACTCAACTTTTCCTCGGGGTGATGGCGAACAATCGCATTATCGTACCCTTGAACCCGGTCGCGGGTGATGTACAACTTCGACACGTACTCGATCACTCGGATACCGAGGTCGTATTTGTCGCGCCTGAATTCCGTGAAAAGCTCGCCGAAATAATGCAGACCATCGATCGGGCTATTCGGGTGATTGAGACCGACGATGATTCCGGCCCGGACTGGCCCGATGGAGAAGTTAAAGCGATGGCGATTGCCAGTCCAGAAGCCAGTGATACGGCTTTGCTACTTTACACCTCGGGTTCTACCGGTGTACCCAAGGGAGCGATGATTTCCCATGACGCAGTTACCAGCGGGGGACGCAATGTTGCCGAGGGACACCAGCTTACCGCCGATGACCGTGCCTTATGCGTATTACCGGTTTACCACATCAACGGTGCGATGGTGACTGTTTCGGCGCCGCTATACAGCGGTAGCAGCGTGGTCATGCCTAATCGCTTCAGTGCCAGCACCTATTGGTCACTTGCGTCCGAATACCAGTGTAGCTGGAGCAGTATCGTGCCGACAATTATCAAGTACCTGCTCGACC
>JACZQS010000095.1 GCA_022545625.1 Pseudomonadota bacterium | reverse complement strand
TTTCGTATCCTGTGCAATGTTATTACATTCATCTACCAGATGTATAAGATTCATCTTACTTAAATACACGAGAAAACTTATTTGTTTGAAATTGTAAAGGTTCGTAGTGTGCCGTAAATAGACTAAATATTAAGATTACAATTACATAACCATCTCTTGTCGGTCCCGTAGGTTCGCAAGATCTGTAAACTCGCTCTGCTGCAGGGGGCGATTAGTATCGCAAAGAATCCTGATGACTCTCATATTTCGAGCCTCGAAGGTGCATCCGGGTTAATTCCGACACGCTGCATTACTATTGGTTTTCGGTCATTCAAATTTCCAGGTTTAAGCGGGTTAAAGCCAAAAATTATCGAAGCACGACGGAAATCCGGGTCAAACATGAATTGAGTCATATATCCGGTAGCGTGCCCAAGCAAACGTAGCTTTGGAAAATCTGTTTGCCAACGGGTCATAGGTATACGCCTTGCCAGAATCGACTCAGTTTGTATGGCCAACTCCTGTTGATTTAGTTTCAACGCCAGGGCTTCAGATTGATTCTCTCGTTGTTCGATAATTTTAATCAGACCGAGGGAGCGGTTACGAGCTTTAGCTGTTTTGATCAGGCTATAGGTATATTCGTTTGGTAGATTGCGTTCGTCGAACTGGTCCGAGACATAATCGCAGATATCAGGGCTTCTCATCAGCGTCAGGAAGCCATTTGCATTACGCCCTATCATCGGAGTCGGTCCACCGAAAAAGTCTCTATAGAACTGGACGCCTGCCAGATTCGCCTCGACGTCTGCATAGCTGAAGATACCTGTCAGCCGTGTTCCCATATAGCTGCGCTCGAAAGCCAGCGACAGGTTCTTTATATCTTCCAGATCATAATTTTTGCGCTTGCTTCGAATCGCATTGAAGTAATGAAATCCATCGTCGAATAGATGGGTGATCTTGTCAGCACCCATGCGTATACCACATACCTTGATAATCGAGGCGAGATGAAACCGCGAGGGTATATAGCGCCAATTACCCTCATGATAGACGCTCTCTTCGGGGTACATCTGGATACGTTCGAATTGAGGCCACCCTGGACAACTATTGGTGCCGATGCAACGTTCAAATACCCCCCAGGCTACATCACGAATATGGCTTGATCTAAACTCGGTAAAAAACCTGAATTCCAATTCCGTATCTTCGGGCGGCAGGCTATTCGAATACCTGGAATTGGTTTTATCGATAACTGTCTGAATCAGGTCTCCAAGTTTATCGCTGATCAGGGTCGCAGAATCTGCTAGTGGAATATAGGCATAGGTCCATGGATCAGATTCGCTGGCCTTAGCAATACCCGGGGTTCCGAAAAGAAGGGCCGCAAGCATGAATGAGTGTAGAGTCAATTTGTATTTCATGTTTAACCTATCGATTTCCATATTAGTTAGTATTAACCATACCGGCTCATCGCATAAATCGATATAGACCAGGCCGCTTAGTTGTGTAGGTGTAGGCTTACAAGTGGCCCCGCCCAGCATTTCCTATCAGTGTTGAGAGCAGCATTTTTAGTCCCTATTTTGTAACAGTGCTGTATAAACCTGGCCTGAAATCGAGTCCTGGTATTAATATACGATCCCTGCAGGTTAATATCCTGATACTTTTCAATAACTTGTTGCAGTTTATAGAAAGCTTGACCATTCTTGTTATCACGCCTGACGCCCACATGGACAGGTTGCAGTATTTCTCACCAGGCTTTATTACGGACAAATAGGGGTTGTTATGAAGGATCAAATAAGAATTATATTATCGGTAGCTCTACTACTTGTACTACCGTTTACGCTCACAGCCTGTGGCACACTAAAACCTGGTATGGGTGCCACGTCTCTGATGGAAACCCAGATTCAGCCAGAGATCCAGTTCGAGTCATCGAATCAGTCACAGTACGAAAAACATACAAATTCGAATAAAATTTTAACGGTCTCGCGACCAGGTACATTCCTGGTCCAGGGAGCAACTGTACTCGTGGAGACAACATTGATCGACCCGATTATTCGGCCTTTTTCATTTACCAAAGCCTACTATGGACTAGCGATTAAGTCTGTTGGAGGTTTTCTCCACCGTTCTGCTATCAATAGGGTCCAGTTTCCAACCCTCGAACTCAAGCCAATTCCGCCAGTCGCAGATGTACCAGCCATGGATCTGGAAACCTGGGAGCGCGAACTCGACGAAATCACCGGATCTAAATCTACCCTCGGAAAAATTAAATTCCTGATCGACGGAGAAGAATATTTTTCCCGATTAGCGGACGCTTTCGACGAGGCTGAAAACACGATCGATATCCGTACTTACATTTTTGACAATGATGATGTTGGCCTTGAATTTGCTAATATTCTCAAACAAAAATCGCAGCAAGTGGAGATCAAGATACTGGTAGACGGACTGGGTGATCTCGTCGCAACCCACATCGACTCCGAATCGATGCCGAACGACATCAAATTGCCATCGTCAATCACTGACTATTTGAAGCACGAGTCGAAAGTCCGGGTACGCATTCAAAGCAATCCCTGGTTCACCGGTGACCATGTTAAAACCACTATCATCGACGATAAACTGGCTTTTCTCGGTGGTATGAATATCGGCCGCGAATACCGTTACGATTGGCACGATATGATGATGGAAGTCTCTGGACCGGTCGTCGGCAAACTCCAGTATGAATTTGATAAAACCTGGGCCAAGTCAGGCGTTTTGGGTGATTTTGCGATGGCCGCCCGCGCGTTACGTGGATATAAACGCGAATCCGATTCACCTGGATATCCAGTCAGAGTAATTTCAACATCCATCCAGAACTCGGAAATAAATCGTACCCAGATTGCAGCGATCCGGCGCGCGAGAAACCGTATCTACATACAAAACGCCTATTTCTCTGACGACATTATACTCTACGAACTCGCTAAAGCCCGTCGCCGTGGTGTTGACGTTCGTGTAATCGTTTCCTCGGGTAATGATAACGCCGCGATGAAACTGAGTAACGAATCGACTATCAATACCATGCTAAAGAATGGTATTCGTGTATATTCCTACCCGGGCATGACGCACCTCAAGGCAGCAGTATACGACGGATGGGCCTGCCTGGGATCGGCTAACTTTGATAAAATCAGCTTGCATATCAACCAGGAAATCAACATTGGTACCTCACACCCCGAAACTGTACAAAGGTTACTCGATCGGGTTTTTATTCCCGACTTCGCAATGTCGACGGAGTTGAAAAATCCTATTCCCCTGAGATGGACTCACCGTATCGCCGAGGTTATTGCAGACGAAATTCTTTAACCTGGCCCGGGGGTGACCTGGCCAATTGTGACCCATGTACATCAGGTTTATGGCACAATGGAGCCAGGTCTTTACTTTTTGCGAGGATAGTAAGCCTGATAAAAGGCCGTTCGATAGTTAGTGAATATCCTGAGGGGATAGAGGTAATTATCCCCGCGAAGAAGAGTCTTTTTGTCAACTGTTTCCTGGCATTTTGGCTACTAGCCTGGGCATACGGTGAAGCAGTAATCATCAGCAGGCTTTTAAGTATCGATGGCCAAACTCCGGACGCTTATATTGTTTTTTTTGCCTGCGGATGGACCTTCAGTGGAATGCTCGCAATCCTGGTATGGCTATGGAACAACAAGGGTCGGGAAATTATCAGAATTAGTGACAGTGAGCTGAAGCGCTCCAGAGAATATGGTCTGTTTTCAAGGTCAAAAATCTACCAGAATAAATATATCAGTAATTTACGCGTCAGTGACCTTTCTCCCACATCGCTTGAAGTGGGTGGTGGCATGGAATTTTGGGGATTGTCCGGGGGCAGTATTACCTTTGACTATGAACCAGGCATTGCGAAAATTGGATTGGGGTTAGATGAAGCCGAGGCCGGGCATATTATTCAGATTATTAATGCCCGCTATGAAAATCTAAATTAACCCGGCCATCGATTACCGTGCAATGCCGCCGCACCCTAGCGATACTCGAGATAAAAGTCGCTCCTGTCCAAGTACTTTTCCAGCGATAACAGGCATTGCTCCGAAGGCGCCACTGACCATTGACCGTTGGTTTTGAGTTCGAAAAGGTAATCCTCATGTTGAAGATGAAATACTACCGGCAGCGCATTTTGTGAGCGGTAGCTGTCGAGATCGCTGATCAATGTCTCGAACTCTTTAGTGATGCTTCCATTCAATGTGATATGTAGTGCGCTGGCATGCGCGAATCGATAGTTTTCCAGCAGCTGTACCCTGGCCGCTCGAATTTTGATACCGTTGTTAAAATCGTCGTAAGCTATTCCACCATCGACTACCCAGATCAAATCTTTTTGCACAATATCTTCAATTTCCTGAAGCATTTTGGGAACCACACGAACTTCAATCCTGGCGCTTCGATCATCGAGCGTGACAAAGGCCTCGCGCCCATTGGGCCCATTTTTATTGCGAATGTCGACCACCAGGCCGCATACCCGCGTCTGCTGTTCTTTTTGCCGATAGTTGCCGGTCGATGATACGCCGGTATTTAGTTTATCCAGCCAATGGGCGAGATTGGTGGGCGATATTTGTTGAACCTCCCTTTCAACCAGCAATAAAGGATGCCCGGTGAGAAATAACCCCAGTGCCTCTTTTTCCTGTATCAGCCGAGTCTTTTCATCCCAGGCTTCGTATTCCGGCAGGGGTTTGACTAGTTCGTCGGTTGTGATCGAGGCAAACATATCGGTCATGCCAGCATCGAGGTTATTCTGCTGCTGTTCTGCTGATTGCAATGCGTAATGCAGGTGATCCATCAGAGCGGCGCGGTTGTCCGAGAAACAATCCATTGCCCCTGCCTTGATTAACGCCTCGATTACCTTTCGGTTGGAACGCGACGAGTCAACCCGCGCACAGAAATCATCGAGCGATTGATATGCCTGGTCTTTCCTGTTGTCGATTATGGTCTCAATCGCTGCCTGCCCGACGCCTTTGATCGCGCCCAGCCCGTAGAATATCAGGCCGTCGTCGCCGGGCGTAAAGCGGTAATCTGACTGGTTGATATCGGGCGGTAAAATGGTGAGTTGCATGTTTCGACACTCGTCGATCAGGGTAACTATTTTGTCAGTATTATCGAGGTCGGCGGATAATACTGCCGCCATAAATTCTGCCGGGTAATGTGTCTTTAGCCATGCGGTTTGATAGGATATCAGCGCATAGGCGGCGGAGTGGGACTTGTTAAATCCATAGCCTGCGAATTTCTCCATCAGATCGAAAATATAGGTAGCGTTACCTCGATCGACATCATTCGCGACTGCACCCTCGATAAATATCGCCCGTTGCTTTTCCATTTCCTCCGGCTTTTTCTTACCCATCGCACGACGCAGCATGTCTGCGCCACCGAGCGTGTAGCCGGCCAGCACCTGCGCAATCTGCATCACCTGTTCCTGATACAGGATGACGCCATAAGTAGGTTTCAGGATCACCTCCAGGGCCGGGTGTGGGTATTCGACTACTGAGCGACCGTGCTTACGGTCGACAAAATCGTCGACCATTCCAGACTGCAATGGCCCAGGTCTGAACAGTGCCACCAGCGCGATTATCTCCTCGAAGGTGTCCGGCCCAAGGCGTCGAATCAGGTCTTTCATACCCCGGGATTCAAGCTGAAATACTGCCGTAGTCTGGTAAGCCCGCAATAGCTTAAAAGTTGCCTCGTCGTCCAGCGGGATTCTCTTTATATCCAGTGATTGTGATGGTCTTCGTTGGTTGATCGATTTTACCGCCCAGTCGATGATGGTCAGTGTTCGCAAGCCAAGGAAATCAAATTTAACCAGGCCGATTGCTTCAACATCATCCTTATCGAACTGGGACACCAGGCCCGAGCCTCCCTGTTCACAGTAAATCGGTGTGAAATCGGTCAGATCACTCGGCGCAATCACCACACCCCCGGCATGTTTACCGACATTACGGGTTAAGCCTTCGAGTGACAATGCCATGTCAATTAACATCGTCACTTCTTCATCCTGTTCATAGAGTTCACGCAGCACTTCTTCCTGGTCGAGCGCTTTTTCCAGTGTAATCCCGATCTCGAATGGAATCAGCTTGGCGATTCGGTCAACGAAACCGTAGGGATGGGACATCACTCGTCCGACGTCTCGAATAACCGCTTTTGCAGCCATCGTGCCATAGGTAATAATTTGCGAGACCTGGTTTCTCCCATAGTGATCGACAACGTACTCGATCACTTCATCGCGTCTATCCATACAGAAATCGATATCAAAATCGGGCATGGAGACACGTTCCGGATTCAGAAACCTTTCGAACAGTAGTTCGTATTCGAGTGGATTCAGGTCGGTGATATTGAGCGCGTAAGCCACCAGGGAACCTGCACCGGAGCCACGGCCAGGGCCCACCGGTATATCGTGTTTTTTGGCCCAGTCGATGAAGTCCATGACGATCAAAAAATAACCGGGAAACCCCATCTGAATGATGACATCGAGTTCGAAGTTAAGCCTGTCCAGATAGGTTTTGCCATCGATCGACTCGCCCTCGACACACTGTTCCTGCAAAAATGCCAGGCGTCTCTCCAGTCCCTGCTCCGAGACAAGACGGAAAAAACTATCGGTAGTATGCCCCTCGGGTACTGGAAATTCGGGTAGAAAGTTCTCATCCAACCGCAACCTGACATTGCAGGCTTTTGCTATATTGACCGTATTTTCGATTGCCTCGGGAATATCGGTAAATAGTTCGATCATTTCATCGCTGCTGCGCAAATACTGTTGCGGCGAGTAGTTTTTCGGGCGCCGTTCGTCCGCCAGGGTGAACCCGGTACAGATGCAGACCCGGACTTCATGGGCATCGAAATCGCTGGCATCAAGAAAACAGACATCGTTAGTCGCGACTACCGGTACCTGATACTGTGTCGAATATTCTATTGCCAGATGAATATAGTCTTCTTCATAGGGGCGTCCGGTACGTTGCAGCTCGAGAAAAAAGCGATCACCGAATACACCAATCCATTGCTGCAAACAGTTACTCGCCAGGGTCTGGTTCTGCATTTTTAGCGCCTGGCCAATATCACCATCGAGGCAGGCCGAAAGTGCAATGAGTCCATCAGAGGCTTGTTCCAGCCACTCGATATCAATCGTCGGTCGGTCGGCTAGCTGACCCTCCAGATAAGAGCGCGACACCAGGCGTTTCAGATTCAGGTAGCCGATATCATTCTGACATAATAAAACCAGTCGACTGAGGGAATCCCTGCGATCTGGATGACGGATCCAGACGTCGGCGCCAAAAATTGGCTTCAAGCCACCGCTGGTCGCGGCCTTGAACAATTTAACCATCGCGAACAGGTTTGACTGGTCCGTGAGCGCAATCGCTCCCATGCCCCGGTTTCTGGTTTCGGCTACCAGGGGTTTTAGTCGTAAGGTGCTATCGAGTAACGAATACTCGGAGTGAAGGTGCAAATGGACAAACTGGCTGGCCATTTATGACAGGTCTCGAACCGGCTTAAAGCTGACACGATGCACTGGTGAAGCTCCATATTGTTTGAGTAAAGAACGATGTAATCGTGTCGGGTAACCCTTGTGTTGGGCAAACTGATACTGAGGATATTGCTGGTGAAGTTTCACCATTTGGCGATCTCGATATTGTTTCGCGAGTATCGATGCAGCTGAAATACAGGGTTCATACAGGTCTCCCTTAACGATAGCGCGCATGGCCAAACCAGGAATATCGGGTACTCGATTACCGTCAATTAGTACCTGCCCTGGCATTGGACTCAACTGTAAGATCGCCCTTTTCATCGCCAGCAAACTTGCCTGTAATATATTGATCTTATCGATTTCGGTACAACTGGCTTCACCGATTGCCCAGGCAATCGCAGTTTGTTTAATCTGTTCTTCGAGTGTGACTCGTTTTGCCGCGGATAGCTTCTTGGAATCGGTGAGCCCCATAATTGAATGAGGGTGATCCAGTATTACCGCGGCGGCGACTACTGAGCCGGCAAGCGGCCCCCTTCCCGCCTCATCAACGCCAGCAACTAGCTTCGCTATTGGCAA
>JACZQS010000094.1 GCA_022545625.1 Pseudomonadota bacterium | reverse complement strand
ATTTCTCGAGCCAATTTCACGTGCAAGTGATTTACTGAACCCTACCAGGCCGGCTTTTGCAGCGGCATAATTGGTCTGGCCAGGATTCCCGGTAGCACCCACAACCGACGAAATATTGATAATTCTACCGGTTCTTTTTTTCATCATTGGCCTGATAACTGCTTTAGACATACGAAAAATTGAATTCAGATTGGTATTGATAATTTCGTCCCACTGATCATCTTTCATCTTCATCAATAAGCCGTCACGCGTAATCCCGGCATTATTCACCAGGATATCGGGCGCGCCAAATTCATCGATTACCTGTTTAAGACATTGGGTGGTCGAATCGGTATCGGCAACATTTAACACCATGCCGCGTCCCTTTATGCTTGCCGCCTCCAGCGATGCCGATATATTTTTTGCACCCGCTTCGGTGGTTGCTGTACCGATAACTGTTGCTCCCTGTTTTCCGAGCGCATGGGCAATTGCCTGTCCTATGCCCCGACTCGCACCGGTAACCAGCGCTATTTGATCTGTTAACATTTAGTCCCCCGACACTAATGGAACGTTAGTCCTCCGAAAAGGACTGGATGGTTTTTTCAAGCGAGTCGATATCAAATACTGATTCTGCCCGCAAACTTTTGTCTATACGTCGGGTTAAACCAGTCAATACTTTACCCGGACCGCACTCAACCAGGCATTCTACCCCCTGTGAAACCATAAACTGAACACTTTGAACCCATTTTACAGGTTGGCATAGCTGTTTTTTCAGTAGCTGCCTGATCTCATCCACGGATTGCGCAATGGCAGAATTTTGATTATGAATCACCGGTATTTTCGGCATCGCAATATTTATCGACTCGAGTACTTCGAGTAACTCATCTGCGGCAGTCTGCATCAGCGAACAATGCGATGGTACACTGACCGGTAGCGGCAAGGCTCTTTTCGCCCCCAGGGCCCTGGCATTTTGCATGGCCTCATCGACCGATTCCTTTAGTCCGGCAATCACAACCTGTCCCGGTGCGTTAAAATTAACTGCCTCGACTATGCCCGACTGAACCTGGCTACAGGCCCTGATGACATCTTCATCGGCCAAACCGATTAGCACCGCCATGGAGCCGTCGCCAACGGCTACTGCCGACTGCATTAGCTCACCTCTTTTGGCAACGAGTCTTACCGCGCTCTCGATATCCAGGCTTTCGGCGCATACCAGGGCGGTATATTCACCCAGGCTGTGGCCCGCCACTAATCGAGGATTAGGAATAGCCTCTGAATCCCGGGCAATCTGCCAGCATGCAGCCCCCGCACATAACATTGCTGGCTGTGTAACTTCAGTCGCATTTAACCTCTCTGTCGGACCTTCGGATACGATTTCCCATAAATTATATCCCAGGACTTCAGAGGCCTGCGCATAAACATCTGTTACGACATCCTGAAAGTCGCCCCAGTGAGTCATCATGCCAACCGACTGCGAACCCTGTCCGGGAAATACAACTGCAATTTTGGTCATTGATCAAACAGATAAATAGAAACGCCTAAATGGTATCACAGCCTTTTGTGACGCTATACAAGTCAGTTGCCATCAAAGCAAAATAATGCATAATGGCGCGTCTTTAGCTACAAGTTTAAACTATGCCAAAGGGCGATCACATCGAAATGCGGGGCACGGTGAAAGACACTCTGCCTAATACAATGTTCCGGGTTGAACTGGAGAATGGCCATATGGTTACCGCACACATATCCGGTAAGATGCGCAAGCATTATATTCGCATTTTAACCGGGGATACGGTAACTGTTGAATTGACGCCCTACGACCTGTCCAAAGGCAGAATTACATTCCGCGACAGGTAGCTACCAGGTCTGCTACTGGTTCAGGCGTCTACCGCGGCTTTATCGGTGGACTTCACATGACACACCAGCTTATCATCCTCGACATCGATTTTGACATGCCCACCATCGGTCAGATCACCAAATAACAGCTCATCGGCCAGTACCTGTTTGATTTCGTCCTGAATCACCCTTGCCATCGGCCTCGCACCCATTTTAGGATCATATCCTTTTTCAGCCAGCAAATGTCTGGCCTTGTCGGTGACAGTCATACTCACCTTCTTGGCTTCTAACTGGGATTCCAGTTCTATGAGGAATTTATCAACCACATTTAATATCACATTGTGATCGAGCGCCTCGAACTGGATTATCGCATCCAGCCTGTTGCGGAATTCAGGTGTGAACATCTTCTTGATCGCCTCGCCTGCATCCTTGGTATTATCCTGCAGGGTAAATCCCATCGAAGACCGGCTGATCAACTCGGCGCCGGCATTGGTAGTCATCACTAAAATTACATTCCTAAAATCGGCCTTCCTGCCATTGCTGTCGGTCAAAGTGCCGTGGTCCATCACCTGCAGCAGCAAATTAAATACATCGGGATGGGCTTTTTCAATTTCATCGAACAGCACCACGGAATAAGGATGTTTATTCAGCTCCTCGGTGAGTAACCCACCCTGGTCATATCCGACGTATCCCGGCGGGGCGCCAATCAGCCGCGATACCGTATGTCTTTCCATGTATTCAGACATATCGAAACGGATCAATTCTATTCCCATAATTTTTGCTATCTGCCGACATACCTCGGTTTTACCGACGCCGGTAGGGCCTGCAAACAGAAACGAGCCAACCGGCTTCATATCCCGGCCTAATCCGGACCGGGCCATTTTGATTGCCGCATCCAGTGATTTGATAGCCGCTTCCTGGCCAAATACCACCCGCGACAGATTCTTGCCCAGGTTCTTTAACATCTCGAGGTCCGAGGTATTCACCGTATTCGCCGGAATTCGCGCAATTCTGGCTACGATATTTTCGATATCGTGGATGCCAATTGTTTTTTTGCGTTGCTTTGCCGGCAGCAATCGGCGTTTCGCGCCAGCCTCATCAATGACATCGATTGCTTTATCGGGCATGTGGCGATCATTAATGTAACGCGATGCCAGTTCAGCCGCTTTGCGTAATGCCTGTAGAGTGTATTTTACATTGTGATGTTCTTCGAAGCGGGATTTAAGCCCTTTCAAAATCTGGTATGAATCCTCGATGCTCGGCTCGGGTACGTCTATCTTCTGGAAGCGTCTGGCCAGCGCGCGATCTTTTTCGAACACACCGCGAAATTCTGTATAGGTAGTTGAGCCAATGCATTTAATTTCCCCGTTGGCGAGCACCGGCTTGATCAGGTTAGATGCATCCATTACGCCGCCCGATGCCGAACCAGCGCCGATTATGGTGTGTATTTCATCGATGAAAAGCACAGCACCCTGCTCATCTTTAAGCTGGTTAATCACCGATTTGAGTCTTTTTTCAAAGTCACCGCGATACTTGGTGCCGGCCACCAGTGCACCCAGGTCGAGCGCGTAGATCTTGCAATCCTGTAAAAGGTCGGGAACTTCCTCTTCGACAATTTTTCGCGCCAGGCCTTCAATAATCGCTGTTTTACCTACCCCTGCTTCACCTACCAGCAGCGGATTATTTTTCCGGCGACGGCATAGAGTCTGAATGATTCGTTCAATTTCCTGGTCGCGCCCAATCAGTGGGTCAATCTTTCCAGCGATGGCCAACTCATTTAAGTTAGTAGCGAATTTCTCCAGCGGGTTGGATTTTTCGCTCTCGTCAGGGAGGGCTTCTGCATCATGGCCAAAGGACTCATCTTCGCCATCCTCAACCCGGGTAATACCGTGGGACAGGTAATTGGTCACATCCAGGCGTTCAATATTATGCTTGTTCAATAAATAAACCGCGTGCGAATCCTGTTCGGAAAATATAGCCACCAGCACATTGGCGCCTGACACCTCTCCATTGCCGGAGGACTGGACATGGAACAGTGCGCGTTGCAAAACACGTTGAAAGCCGAGCGTGGGTTGCGTATCCCTGTCTTCATCAGCCATTAACAAAGGGGTATTCTGGTCAACAAAGATTTCAAGCTCTTTTTTTATCGTAGGAACATCACCGCCACAGGCTTCGAGGACCGCCGAGGCTGCATCATTATCGGTCAGCATCAGCAACAGGTGCTCGACCGTAATAAACTCGTGTCGTTTTTCATTGGCTTCATGAAAAGCCTTATTCAGGGATTGCTCAAGTTCTTTATTTAGCATCTTTCGATTTCCAAAACTACGGATAGCTCAATTTAAATATAGCTTATCTGACCTGTTTATTTCTGTTTAATTCGTTGCATTGTTAACGGGGTTCGATTCATGCAACCCCTGTTGCCTAGGTTTCTTCCATATCACATAACAATGGGTGTTTACTCTCTCGTGAGTAGCTGTTTACCTGGGTAACTTTAGTTTCAGCAATATCACGTGAATAGATACCACACACACCTTTTCCAGACTTGTGAACATTCAACATAATGCGAGTGGCGCTTTCACGGTCATGACCGAATATCGCCTCGAGCACGTGGACCACAAATTCCATCGGTGTATAGTCATCGTTGAGGATAATGACTTTGTACATCGTCGGCTTTTTGAGTTTAGGTTTGGTACGCTCTATTAACAGCGTATCATCCTTATCCGGGTCGTTGTTGAATTGCTGGTCAGACATGAATTAATTTTAACATCAACTGTCACTATAAAGTAATGTGAGCCATGACATAATTCAAGGCCTGGTTATGTTTAATTTCCTCCCAAGACTGTCTTCCCCGAAACCTTTTCTAGTATATAATTCTCTTCGCGAAATCTCCTATAAACACCAGTATTGAGAGAATTATGAGTTATCAGCACATAAAAGTGCCCGCCGAGGGCGATGCGATTACCGCTAACGAAGACTTTAGTCTAGAGGTACCCGACAATCCGATCATTCCCTATATCGAGGGTGATGGTATAGGTGCTGATATCTCTCCGGTGATGATCAAAGTCGTCGATGCCGCTGTAGAAAAATCCTCCCAGGGAAAAAAGAAGATTTCGTGGATGGAAATATACGCCGGGGAAAAGGCTACGCACATATATGGCGAAGACGCCTGGCTTCCCGAAGAATCGATGGCAGCGATGAAAGATTACATCGTTTCGATCAAAGGCCCTCTCACCACGCCGATTGGCGGTGGCATCCGCTCACTAAACGTATCGATCAGGCAGCAACTGGATTTATACGCCTGTGTAAGGCCTGTCCGCTATTTCCCGGGTATAGAGACACCATTGAAGCGACCGCAGGATACCAATATGGTCATCTATCGCGAAAATACCGAAGATATTTATGCTGGCATCGAATGGGAAGAAGGTTCCGAAGAGGTAAAAAAGGTGATCAAATTTCTCACCGAAGATATGGGCATTACCAGCATTAGATTTCCCGAAACCTCCAGTATCGGCGTTAAACCAGTCTCATCCCAGGGTACTAAACGACTGGTGGGTAAAGCTTTTCAGTATGCTATTGACAATGACTGCAAGTCGGTGGCCCTGATACATAAGGGTAATATTATGAAATTCACCGAGGGTGGATTTAGAAACTGGGGTTATGAGCTGGCGAAGGAAAGATACGCTGCTGTAGAAATTGGAGCCGGCCCCTGGTGTGAATTCAAAAACCCAAAAACAGGCAACACGATCACGGTAAAAGATGTCATTGCTGATAATTTTCTCCAGCAGATTGTGCTGCGACCCACCGAATACGAAGTGATAGCAACGCTGAATTTAAATGGCGATTACGTATCCGATGCGCTCGCTGCACAGGTTGGCGGCATTGGCATAGCGCCCGGTGCCAATATCGCTGATACGACCGGTGTTTTTGAAGCCACGCATGGCACTGCTCCAAAATATACCGGTCAAAATAAAGTCAATCCGGGATCGATAATCTTGTCGGCGGAAATGATGCTGCGGTATATGGGCTGGCTCGAAGCTGCTGACCTGATCATAAAAGGGATGGAAGGCGCTATTGGCGCCAAACAGGTCACCTATGACCTGGCCCGCCACCAGACCAATGCCACCGAATTGAGCACTTCCGACTTTGGCGAAGCGGTCATCAAATATATGGGCTAGCTAGTTTGTTCCATGCGGTGCAAGCCCGTATCTTCGACAATTCGAGCCGCGATTTCTTCCACCGATATAGTTGTCGTACTTAAATATCGTATCTTGTGCCTGTAGTACATGTCTTCGACTGCTCGAAGTTCGTACCGACACTGCTCAAGCGATGAATAGCGACTATTGGGACGTCGTTCCTGGCGAATTTTGCACAGTCGATTCGCGTCAGTGGTTAATCCATACAATCGGTCGGTATAAGGGCGAATCGGCGCAGGGAGCAATTCCGACTCCATATCCTCCTCGGTAATCGGGTAGTTCGCAGCCTTCAGGCCAAATTGCAAAGCCAGGTACAGGCAACTGGGGGTTTTGCCTGTCCTCGATACCCCGATCAGGATTATATCGGTTTCATCGTAATTCCGGGTCTTTGCGCCGTCATCGTGGATTAACGAAAAATCGATTGCATTTATCCTGGACTCGTAAAGCGAAGGGTTTGCGGTCCGATGGGAGCTGCTGGCGTGTGCTGATGCCGTATCCAGAATTTCCTCCAGCCTGGGTAAAAAATCGGCGAACGGATCCAGTACCAACGCCTTGCTCTGGTTGATTATTTCCTTCAGTTCGAGATCAGCCATGGTTGAAATGACAATCGGTAATTCATTCGAACCATCGACTTCCTGGTCGATCTCCCGGTTAACTGCTAAAGCTTTCTCTACCGAGTCGATAAACGGAATAGTCCTGGTTTTGAAATGCAGCGTCGGGAACTGGGCTAACAAACTATGGCCCAGGGTTTCCGCGGTAATTGCGGTGCCGTTGGATAGAAAATAAACTTGTCTAGTATTATCTGGCATACGATCCTGAATGATAGCCAAAATAGGATGTATTTGCGATCCTGTAAATCTATCCCGGCCGCCAGGATATTTCTGTCAGCCCTGGCTTATCGATTATGATAAAGTCCTGTTTTTTATCCAGCACGAAAAAATACCACGAATGTCAAAAAATATTGTCTCTCTGGATCAACTGGGAATGGCAGACGTACCACTGGTCGGTGGCAAAAATGCATCGCTGGGGGAAATGATAGCCAATCTGGGAGATCTCGGGGTTGCCGTTCCGGGCGGTTTTGCGACCACTTCCAACGCATTCAATGACTTTATTGAGCAGGCCGGATTAACCGACAAGATAAATGCGACTCTCGGACAGCTTGACACCGACGACGTTCGGGCACTGGCGCAAGCCGGTAGTCAAATCCGATGCTGGATAATCGAGTCACAGCTACCGCAGCAATTTCAAAACGATATCTGCGCTGCATACGAAGCCATGGCCGTCGACGGGACGCCTGCTACCGTCGCAGTACGCTCCTCTGCAACCGCCGAAGATTTACCCGATGCTTCGTTTGCCGGCCAGCAGGAAACCTATTTGAATATAAAAGGCATCGACCAGGTCCTGCATGCGGTGAAACTGGTATTCGCTTCTCTGTTTAACGACCGGGCAATTTCTTATCGTGTACACCAGGGTTTCGAACATTCAGAAGTATCCTTGTCCGCCGGTATTCAACGCATGGTACGTAGTGACCTGGCTTCCAGTGGCGTCATGTTCAGCATCGATACCGAATCGGGATTTGAGGACGTTGTTTTTATCACCAGCAGTTATGGACTCGGAGAAACCATCGTCCAGGGAGCAGTCAACCCCGACGAATTTTATGTTTACAAAAAAAATCTGGGGCAGTCGAAGCGCAGTATCTTACAGAAAACCCGCGGCAGCAAACTGGTCAAGATGATTTACGCTGACGATGGCGTGCGAGACGGTGACCCGGACCACGCGGTCATCACCGTCGACGTAGACCCCGAAGATAGAGACAGGTTTTCGATTAACGATGAGGAAATAACCGCGCTCGCGGTTATTGCAGTTACGATCGAACAGCATTACGGCCGGCCGATGGATATAGAGTGGGCCAAGGATGGCGAAAATGGCCAGATATACATAGTACAGGCGCGCCCAGAAACAGTGCAGTCCCGCGCCAGCCATGTGATAGAGCGATATATTCTAAAACAGGAGGCCCAGGCG